>JAKQJH010000056.1 GCA_029561255.1 Bacteroidota bacterium
ATGGCCGTAAGATTTTTCATCTTGGCCATAAAGCGGAAGACGGATTTGGTCAGGGATTCCATCAGCATATCATTGCCCAGTTCATAGTGAGCCAGCAGATGCACCAGGCGTGCATAACACTGCAGGTCATAGCGAAGGTTATTTTTATCGTAGATGATTTTTTGCAGATAGTCGATGCAGGTATTGAAATCGCCACTGCCGAAATACAGCATAGCGAATTTGTAATTCAGTACCAGTACACGGTGGCTGTCGAGGAATATCTCGTTTTCTTCCAGGTCCTTTTCAATAGAAGGCACGAGTGCTAATCCTTCTTTAAATGTGCCCTGCATGAAATGCTGATTGATTTTTGCCTGGCTGCTGTAAATAAAAAGCTGGATCCTGAAGTTGTCGTTCTCTTTCACCCGTTCCGACTGGGAAAAAGTTTCCATCAGCTTCAGGGTTTTCTCAAACTGGCGGTGATTCCGTAAGTCAAAATGCGCATTGAGCAGGTTATGGATGCCCTTGATATAGTGACCGGTTTCCACCCGGATCATCAGGGGTTGTTCATGAAAAAGATCCACCCATTTCTGCGTATAGCGGTAATACTGCAGGAAGTCCTGCCGGATAAATGCATACCAGGTATAACTCTGGCAGAGATACATCCGTTCATAGAACCCGGTTTCCTTCCATGCACCGGAAGGCAGGTTCTGTGTCATGAATTTCCGGATATCCTTCTCATCATATTCATCCCGGGAGTGTCCGTGTTGTACAAACCAACTGAACAGCTGTAAAGCCAGGTTCGAAAGGCGGGCCACTTTATCGATATGCATATTCACTTCATTGGCCTCAATAGATAACGCATCAGCCCGGGTATGAATATGGCGGGTAATATGTAGTCCTTCTATTCTTTTCTCAAGGGCGATCAGTTGGGGCAGGAAATTGAATTTCTGGTTGGTCCTGGCGATTTCCTTGGCCCGGTCGATGATCCGGAGGCTCTGCATAAACAGCCCCTTTTTGTAGAGGATATGGGCATAGTCAAACTGCTCATTTAACTGTAAATCAAGGCTATCGTCGCTTTTGAGGAGCCGGAGACTGGCCAGTATCTGTTTGTAAAGATGGGTTTTGAGGTTGGCCAGCTGGGGTTTGGTCACATCATCCATCCGTTTCAGGAGGATTTTTTCGTCATAATCCTTCAATTTGTCAATTGCATCAAAGAGCCGGACGATTTTCAGCTCCTCTTTTCCCGAACTCCGTTTGATATAGAGCTTAAAATGGCGCTTTTCGGCCTTTTCGAGCGACTTTATTAATTGAAATAATATATCATTTGAGCGGTTGGACATCATAAAGAGTTTTTGCTGAAATCCGCTACCAACAAAGGTTTCAGCATTCTCCAGGGCCCTTAGGCGTAATGAAACTAAGCCATATTTGGTTTTAGTGACCAGGAAATGCTGACTACATTTGTGTCAGAAGATTAAATCATACGGCAGCAATCGTTAGAAGGGCAAACGTCAGAGGTCAAAGTTAAAGCCGATAATCTTCAAAAACGCTGATAATCGGCCCAAAAAGTCAGCAAACAACTCTTACTTCGAAGAATTTTCATATGGCAAGCAATCGTTAG
>JAKQJH010000074.1 GCA_029561255.1 Bacteroidota bacterium
GCTGATCACCACCACCATCGTGGTTCCTTTCTGGTAGATATCAGCCATGAACCACTCCGGGTCCTTCAGTGAATTCATCAACGTGCCTTCTCTGAAGGTCCAGCTTTTCAATCCGGGCATCAGGCGGCTGTCTGTATATTCTTTACCGATCAGCGATTTTTTAGTGCCGGCAAATTTTCCGGGTTGGGCAGGGGCGGATAAACAGGCGGAGAACAACAGGAGGAAGAAGAAATATTTCATAACTAAATTTAGTTGGGCAGGACCACTACTTCTTTTTAAAAGACACGACTTCATTCCTTGACTTCATTTCCCCATTGAGATATGTTTCCATTCTCACAATCCCGAACTCGGGCGATAACCAGGTACTGCTGGTCATTTTCATTATTCCCTGCATTTGTTTCATCATGGCTTTGGTTTTCTCTTCCATACCGGGTATATCCATTTCCACTTCCACGGCATTGCTGATCTTATAACATTTCCAGGTACCGGCCGGTGTGGTGATTTCTTCCATCGCTTCCACCTTTCGTTTTTTAAAGGTATAGGTCATCGTCATTTTCCGGTCGCCGCGCTGAGCGCTCATAACCCCTTTAGCATCCGGCAATACCTGCCCGGCCTTTACGCTGATCGGGAATGGAATCGGGGTGGATTCAAAACTGGAATCGCTGTTCTTTTTCTCCGTCCGGAACATGGAGGCAATATCAAAATAAATATTCTTCCCGTCGCACTTGTAGTCATAAAAAACCTTCGACTGCTTGCCTTTCTCCCCGGCTTCTGTATCGGTACTGGCGACTTTCGCCACGGTAAAGCCTCCTTTTTCGCTCACGGATAATATTCGGGTCACCTGGCGTGAATTTTCTTTTCCTTTCCCATCATAACTTACCGATTCTATTTCCGCTCCCGGTTGAAAAAAGATCAGGCGGGTACAGGATACATTACCAACATCGGCTGTTACCGGTTCCTTTACCGGCTCCGCTGAATCACCTGGTACTTCAACGGTTGCAGGCGGCGGAATTGCTTCAGCCTTTGTAATAGAATCTTTAACAACGGAGGGCTTTTCTTCCGCCGAATTATTGCAGGAAAAAAATATCAGTAGTAAACAAAAAATGAACAACTGCTTCATGTGTGATATATTTTCCAGATCACCTTGGAGGAACAACTCCTGTTATCCGGTTTGACGTATTATTGGTTTCGTTTGACTCATTCACCTGGTTCGCTGCATCCGCCTTTATCCAAAAACTGAAATCAGCGGAGCGAAAACTGCTCTCCGCTTCCCTGAAGGTATACACTTTCACAAAAGAGGCACCGGGATTCAAGGCTTCCACCGGCAAAGAAACAGCCAATTTCCGTTCCCTACCTCCATCTGCCGGACATTTTATAAAAGCATCCGCCTTTGAAACCCCGCAACGGATCGCCCCGGTATTCTTAATCCGGATCAGTACCTGCACGTTGATGGATTTGTTGGCTTCATCACGGGTTACCGATACCAGGCTGAGTTCCTCCACCTTCAGATCAGGCGGAGCAGCCGGTTTTAATTTTGCCGATCCCGGTCCTTTTGGCAGGTTCCCGGGACTAACAGGCTGTTGGGCATTCAGCATCAGGCCGGTGGCCAGGTAAACGAATAACAGTATATATTTCATCGTTTTCATTGGTTTAATTAATTAATCTGCATGCCGCTAAACGTTGCCTCATATAGATAGGCGTCTTTTTCCGGACTGCACTTTTTAGACTGGTATCGTAACCGGATCTGATCACCGGCTTTTAACTGAAGCAGCACATTAAATTCATGCGCCCGTTTATTGGGATTAATACTTTCCATCCCGGTATAATCCACCGGAAACATGAACCGGTGATAAGTGGGTGAATTATTCTTCATCACCGTAACATCAAAGGAGACGGGCAAATCCAGGAATTCCCGGGTACGGCATTGGTAACACCCAATGGTAAAACGACCGGTGAGATGATAAACTCCATCAGCAGGAACGGTAAATATGCCGGTAGCCGGATCAAAAACCTGTCCTTCATTCTTTTCCACCCGGGTATACCCTTGCAGCAGTTCTCCTCCCCTTCTGCTATTATCCGTCGTTCGTCTTTCTTTCATTTCCGCAGAAAAGACTGGTCTGCTTCCGGCAGGAACCGCTTGTTCGGTTATTAATTCGTCTGCGTTAACCGGGGCAGCGAATAATAAGACAAAGGAAAGAATGAAGGATAGCATAGATATTACATTATTTTATAACCACTGAAAATAACCTGACTGACTACAGGTTGTTGCCCGCCTGGTGAACAGCCTAACGGTAATGGTGAAAGAGAAACTTTATCACTCTTATTTAACTGAATGAACGTAACAAACCCGGCCGAACTGCTTCCGCTGCCATATCCCACCGGCAAATGAAACAACTGATGCCGCAGATTATTTTTCATCACATACATGCCCAACGGCACCGGATCCTGTACACAGCCATAATTGGGCATATCTGCATTTAAAACCAGACAATAAAATCCGGCAGATGGCGCAGTGAATACACCAGAAACCGCATCAAATCCGTTTCCTTCGTTAAACTCCATTCGGGTAAACCGGCGGAGAATATTACCATCCACCCCCAATATCAATTCACGCGGACCGATGAGTAATGCACTAAAAGCCACTTTTGCCACTACCGGTTCTATCGGCTTTAGTTTTTCAGGCCGGATATCCTTTTTACCGCTTGTATTCAGGTCTTTTTGATTGAAGGGTGGTTGCTGGGCAAAGACATTTGCAACCAGAAATACACAACCCAGTAACAACAGGTATTTTTTCATATAATGTATTTTTGATTTCTGTCCGATGATCAATCATTTCTCCGGTATTTATCTTTCAGAAACTCCAGGTAAATAAATCCGGACCGTTGAAACCAACCTTCCTGTCCGTATTTGTTTTCACACTTATCTATTTCCCGCAGGGCTCTTTCCAGGGCACCGATCATATCGCGGTACTTGTTATCATAGGTTTGTTTGAAATGATTCATGGTGGCTACAATTTCCCCGCGGGCATTTTGCCAGGCCAGTCCGGTGACGGCATGAATACCACTGGCATTATCGCCAAACGCAATGGCACTGTTGGTGAAATTCTTAGTGTTCTGGTAAATACAACCCAAACGGCCCAGCTGGCGGCGGATAAAATTTAATTCGCCTACGGCCCGGGTATAACACTGGGCACATTCATCCTCCCTTTTACAACTGGAAGACATCATGGAATTGGGCGTGGTGGAAAAATCAGGCGAACATTCCCCGCTGCTCAGGGCCTGGCTCGAATTATACAGATCCTGTGCATCCTCATACAAGCCCAACGCGGTATTTAAATGCCCGATGGCATCATTGATTCCGTTGGCGACATTCGTGGTATTCTGATGGGATTCCTCCAATTGATTAAGTTCATCCTCCCCCATCTGCTGCACCACATCATTGTCCCCTTCATTTTGTGCCAGGCATTGCAGACTGACCATGCAAAACAGTAGTAAACAGATTTTTTTCATATCCTTAATTTTTACTTTTTTTCATTTTAAATACCAGGTAGGCAATCACGACTACCATTAAGCCGATCAGGATATACAGGTAATTCTCTTTTAGAAAATTTCCGCCCTGCTCTTTTATAGCACCCTCTCCTTCCCCTTTAAACGGCGAAGTGATGCCTACTTCCTTTGCTTCTTTCCCGGTCCAGGTAATCATGGTATAACTCGCCGGCTTCTGTTCCGCGATTACCATAATTCCGAAGTCACCTTCCGTTTTAAACTGCTCCTGGTAATGACGCTTCTCCCCCGTTTCCCCGCTCCGGTTAGCGGTTTTCCAGTTGTCTTTGCAAAGTTGAACCCGGATATTCCCATTCCCTTCCGGGGCGGTCAGTCCGAAATAAACCGGCGAAAACATACTCAGGCCCTTGACAAAATACCAGGCCGTGTCCTTTACCTGGTTCACCGTAGTTACATTGATCAACCCCCGGCGCAGGGTATCCTCCTTTTTGTAATCCACCAGGAGCAGCTCCGTGGGGGTGATATTATCCAGGGTAAAAGGTTGGGCCCGCAGCAGTCCGCCGGACAAAAGGGCAAGTGCAAAAAGCATGAAAATTGATAAGCGCATATACATCTGGTTAATGGTAAAACGATGGCATGAAGCCGGTTTCGAATGCGCTGTAAAGATTTGAAAAGAAAAGGTGCGAGTCAATTACACAATCGGGTAAGGGAGGCCCTGCGGGGCGGCTAAGAGTTCAAAAGAGAAAAGGAGGAAAAGAGGATTTTAAAGTCGTAGCTAATATTTATAAGTAAACATACACTCACCACTCACCACTCACCACTCACTACTCACTACTCATTACTCATTACTGATTACTCATTATTCCAGCTTCACGATCTTGTGTTGTAACGCCTTCGCCACCGCTTCCGTTCCACAACTTACATGGAGTTTGTGATAGATATTCTGCAGGTGCTTCTTTACAGTATCAATGGTCACGCTGCTTTTATCGGCGATCATTTTGTAGGAATTGCCTTTGACGAGGAGTTCAAGGATGACGGTCTCCCGGGGAGTGAGGTTGTATTGGGGAGTGGCGGGATTGGACTGTCGGAAAAACTGGAAGACTTTTTGTGCCACAAAGGGGCTCATGGCCACGCCCCCGCTCATCACTTCCTGCAGGGCGCTAACCAGTTGTAAAGGAGAAGTTTTCTTCAGCAGGTAACCATCGGCCCCGGCACAGATGGAATCGAAGATGCGGTTATCGTCGTCAAACATGGTATGCATGACCACTTTTACTTCCGGTTTGGCGTTCTTGATCTGGCGGACCCCTTCAATGCCCCCGATACCCGGCATATCAATATCCATGACCACCAGGTCGGCATCGTACTCCCGTACCATCTCTGCGGCCGCATCGCAATCCGGAAAAGAAGCAGATACAGTAAACAACTGCTCATCATCCAGCAGCAGCTCCAGTGACTGGCGGAGCCGGGTATTATCTTCAAATATGAGAATACGATAAGCCATATACCCCGAAAATAAGGATTCATTGATTAGTTCCGCATTACACAATCGGGTACCCTGTATTACCCGATCTTCATCGAAAGTTCGATCCGGGTGCCTGATCCCGGGGCAGAACGTACACTGAGCTGTCCCCCGGCCGAACCGGCCCGCTGCTCCATATTGTGGAGCCCGTTGCCGGCCCGCAGCGAAGTCCGGTCAAACCCCTTGCCATTATCACTGATCAGCATGTTCAGCTGATTGTCTGTAACCTTAAGTTGCACGAGGGCTTCCGTAGCACCTGAATACTTAACCAGGTTATTCACGGCTTCTTTAAATATCAGGTACAGGTCACGACGTTGGGTCATACTCAGCTGGAACCCGCTCTCGGTCTCCGGAAATTCAAACCGGCTATTGATGTTTTTCCCATCAAACATATCGGCAGCATATCGTTTCATCCGGATAAACAAAGTGTCCGGCTGATCATAGCGGGGATTGATATTCCAGACAATATCGGAGAGCGACTCGCTGATCCGTTGGATATCTTCCGAAGCCTTGGACAGATACCCGGCAGACTTCTCCGGCTGACTGAGATTCCGCCTGGCCAATTCATTCAGAATATTAATATTACTCAACGAAGCCCCGATATCATCGTGCAGGTCCTGACTGATATGATTGCGCATGGCCAGCAGGCTCTCCTGTTGTTCCAGTTTTTTCTTCAGTTGGTACCGGTTAAAAAACAAGTACCCGAGTAATAAAAGAAGGCCTAAACCGGCCAGCAGGAAATTCCGGAAGTTCTTCTGATTCCGGATCGTTTTTTCCTGCAATTGCTTTTCTTTATTGGCCAGCTGCAACTGTTGCTGGTTGGCCGTGGCAATCAGTTCTTTCTTCACCAGTTCCTCTTCCTGCTGACTGATCCTTGCTTCCTGCAATTCCTTTGTTTTGGAAAGCAGGTCGATCTCATTTTGTTTCTGTAAGGCAAGGGCGGCATTGCCGTCAATGATTGCTTTCTGTTTATCAATTTCAAGTTGCCGGATTTGCTGTTCATTGTTCAGCGAAAGGATGGCTTTGTCCTTTTTTTCGGTCTCATACCTCGTATTGATTTCCGCAATAGAGGACTTTGTATTATCGGATACAATACTGTCGCGATAATTTATATAACGTTTATAATTATCAAACGCTTCCTGGTAATTCCCGGCATTCCGGTAATAATCACTCAGCTGCCAGAAATAGTCCCGGTAATTGATCCGGTCTTTAAGTAAATCCAGCATTCCTTTGGCTTTCCGGAAATACCCCAATATCAGCGTGGAATCCATCCGGAGTTTATTTGCACAGATCGCAGCGCCAATATAACGGCGGGACAACATCGCCGGATTTTTTCCCGACTTTTCCAGGCCGGCAATTGACTTCAGTTCATATTGGTAGGCTTCGGCAAAACGGTTATTGCTGTAATAAAAGTTATAGGCCGTCACATATGAATGGATCATGCGTCTTTCGTCGCGGCTTTGTACGGCATATTGCTCACAAAGTTTCAGGTATTTTTCAGATTCCTCCTTACTGATGGAAATATAATACTGGCTGATATTACAGCAACTGACGGAAAGCAAGCCGGCATCACCGCTGATCTCCCGGTACTTCATCGCGATCTTCGCATACTCGATCGCTTTGTTCATATCATTGAGTCCGTAATAGACCGTTGAAATATTATTATAGGCAGCACCCAGTTCGCCGGCCTCTTCCGGAAAATAGTTTTCGTATACCCGGACTGAATGAAACAGATACTCAGCCTGCCGGCTCAGGTCACCCTTTCTGCCCCAGCAATAGCCCAGGTCGTTATACGCAAGTCCTGAATAACGGGTCGGGTGTTGTTTCAGGTAATACTGCAGGCATTTCTCATATAATTTTATAGCGGCATCAAACTGATTACTGTACAGTTGTACCTGCCCCTGTTGTAACCAGCCAATTGCGGTAACCAGTGAATCATGCTGCTGTAATCCGATTTTATTTACGGCTTCTGCCGATTTTGCTGCCTTATCCAGTTCGTCTTTGTCAATATAGATTTCCCCGGTTTTAATCAAGGCAAAAGCCTGACCGGTTTTGTATTGATTACGAACGCTCCAGTCTTCGGCCTGGCGGCAGTACAATAAAGCGGAATCATACTGACCGCCATTATAAAACACATCCGCTTTATTTATCAGGTCAAAAACATACAATGAATCCTGTTGCCTGCTTTGTGCCGACAACTGAAGACCTGGCAGATAAAAGAAGGCCAGCAAAATAAAGTATAATCGATACCGGTTCACTCCCAAAAAATACAACATATTCCGGAAACCACGGATGATTACCTTTGTAAAATGGCTGAATCAACCTCCCTGGTCCTGTTTGATGGTGTTTGTAATCTGTGTAACAGCAGTGTGCAGTTTATCATTAAACGGGATAAGAAAGACCGGTTCCGTTTTGCCCCGTTACAAGGCAAAACAGGCCAGGCCATCCTGGCAAAACACGGTCTTTCCGCTGATTCGCTGAATTCATTTGTTCTGTCAGAGGGCGACAAAATCTATACCCATTCAACCGGTGCCCTCCTGATGATGAAACGGCTGGGTTTCCCCTGGTCCATATTCTATGTTTACATCCTTATTCCCCGCTTTATCCGCGACGGGGTTTACCGTTGGATCGCGCGTAACCGGTACCGTTGGTTTGGCCGGCAGGAATCCTGTATGATCCCCACCCCTGCATTAAAAAAGAAATTCCTGGATTAAGGAAGGGTGATCGTTCCCTTCATGTAGTACACACAGGTACCGCCCATGAGTACCCGCTCTTTGCTGAGTTGTTCGCAATACAGTGTACCTCCGCGGGCCGATAATTGCCGGGCCGTCATTTTATGTTTACCCAGTTTCTCCGACCAGAAAGGAATCAGTTGAGAATGTGCCGAACCCGTTACCGGATCTTCGGAGACTCCGGCGGCCGGTGCAAAAAAACGGGAGACAAAATCAAACTCCTTTCCGGGTGCCGTGATAATGAGTTTGTCCATATGCTTTTTCATCAGCGTAAAATCCGGCTCACACTTCAGCACGGCTTCTTCATTTTGCAATTCCACCAGCCAGTCACGGTGCTTGTACACGCCCACTACTTCTGCCCCACCCAGTATCTGGCCCAATGCCTCCGGATAATCGGCTGTGCGTTCGGGTTTCCAGGAAGGAAAGTCCATCCACATTTTTCCCTTCTGCTTCTTCACCGTCAGCATGCCACTCTGTGAATGGAAAACGATTTTCCGTTTATTCGATTTCAGTATGTCAAAAATCACATAAGAAGAAGCCAGCGTAGCATGTCCACATAGATTGATCTCCAAAGTCGGGGTAAACCAGCGGATATCATAATCCACGCCATTCATTTTGGAAGGAACAAAGAAGACCGTCTCACTGAGGTTATTTTCCAATGCGATCTTTTGCATGAGTTCCGTATCCAGCCATTTCTTCAAGGGGATGACGGCTGCAGGATTTCCTCCAAACAAATTATCTGTAAATGCATCGATTTGGTAGAGAGTAAGTTTCATAGTAAATAATGTAAAAGAAAGAACATGTGATTTACAAAGAACAACTGTTATAAGTACGAGGTACGAAGTACGACTGACGTGCCTTGAGGTATATGTTCTCAGGATGGGCTGTTGACTTAGTCCATCCTTCGATACGACGCAGATCATTTTTCTTCTGCCCTGAAAATCTCCTTATGCGTCTACTCAGGATGACACGATGATTTCGCTCCGGATGAAAGAAAGCAGAATACTCATTTATAAATCCAACCTCTCTAAGAAAGGGCTGTTTCCTGACATCTGACAACTGACATCAGACAACTCTCTCGTGAGGGCTGTTTCCTGACACCCGACACCTGACACCCGACAGCTTCTTAGTACGGGCTGTTCCTAACACCTAACAGCTAACACCGAACAGCTCCTAAGGAGGGGCTGTTGACTCCCGACTCCCGACTCCCGACTTGCCTTACTCTCTCATCATCTCCCTCACCACCCCCTGTATCTCCTCCGCATTCGGCTTACTGAAATAATCCCCGTCGCTGCCATAAGCCGGACGATGGGCTTTGGCGGTGATGGTTCTGGGAGCCACGTCGAGAAATTTATAGCCGCCCTGTTCTTCCATTACTTTATTGAACATATAGGCGGCAGCACCACCGGGTACATCTTCATCCACAAAGACAATCCGGTTGGTTTTCTTCAATGAATCCAGGATGCGGTGATGAATATCAAACGGGAGGAGGGTTTGTACATCAATAATTTCACAACTGACACCTTCCGCTTCGAGCATATGCGCGGCATCATGAATAATCCGCAAAGTGGAACCATAAGACACAATGGTAATATCAGATCCTTCTTTCAGCACTTCCGGTACACCAAGTGGAACGGTAAATTCCATAAGGTTGGAAGGCAGTTTTTCTTTTAAGCGATAGCCATTGAGACATTCGATCACCAGTCCGGGGTCATTGCTGCGCAATAAGGTATTATACATACCGGCCGCCTGGGTCATATTGCGGGGTACACAGACATACATTCCACGGAGTGAATTGATGATCATTCCCATGGGTGAACCGCTGTGCCAGATCCCTTCGAGCCGGTGGCCACGGGTACGCACGATCAGCGGACAACTCTGATGTCCTCCCGTGCGGTAATGCAGGGTGGATACATCATCACTGAGCGGTTGCAGGCCATAAAGCAGGTAATCGAGGTATTGAATCTCGGCAATCGGGCGAAGACCTCTTAAAGCGAGTCCTACCCCCTGTCCCATAATAGTCAGTTCCCGGATACCGGTATCAAAAATGCGTTCGGCCCCATGCTTTTGTTGCAGACCGCTGAAACCCTGATTTACATCCCCGATAAAACCCAGGTCCTCTCCGAAGGCCAGCACTTTGGGATTACTGGAAAACAATTCATCAAAATACCGGTTCAGGATTTCAAACCCGTTGAGTAAAGCAGCATCTGCCGGAATCACGGCATGTACTTCCTGTACATGCAGGGCACTTTTGGGCCCTTCATTGTAAAGATGGGTGTTATAGTATTTTTTATTTTCTTCCTGTAGCTCCTTGTAGAAATCCTTTGTCCAGAAAGCGGCATCATGATCGCCGGCAATATTCAGGGCAGCATGCACTCCTTTCTGCACATCACGCCGAAGGGGCTCCCGGTTGGCAGAAAGCTCGCGTGCCACTTTATGCAATTCCTCACTTTTTTCCGGTAAAGCATTCGCCATGGCGTGAACCAGGTCAGTGGCCCTGGCTACCTGTTTTTTAATCGGCGTTACAAATTTCGCCCAGGCACTGGCCTTACTTTCCCGCACATGCTCCTTGGCTTTTTCGGCAATTTCATCCAGTTCTTCTTCACTGGCCAGTTCATTTCCGATCAGCCATTCCTTCATTTTACGGATACCATCCCATTCCCGTTCCCAATCCAGCCGCTCCGGGCTTTTATAACGTTCGTGGCTGCCGGAAGTTGAATGTCCTTGCGGCTGTGTAATTTCTTCTACATGGAAGAGAACAGGCGTATGGGTTTCACGGGCCAGGCGGATCCCTTCTTCAAATGCTTCACACATTCCGGCATAATCCCATCCTTTTACTTTATAAATATTCAGCCCGTTAGTGCCTTCTTTTTTTCTCATCCCTTCAAGCGCATCAGAGATAGACGCCTTTACCGTCTGAAATTTCTTAGGCACTGATATTCCGTACCCGTCATCCCATACAAAAACCGCCATTGGCACCTGTAATACCGCTGCGGCATTCATGGTTTCCCAGAAATGACCTTCACTGGTACTGGCATCCCCGATCGTGGTGAAGCAGACCTCATTCCCATTATCGGATAACCCCCTGAAGGCTTTGAGTTGTTCCACATTCCGGAAGGCCCTTGATGCATAAGCCAACCCTACTGACCGGGGCATTTGAGCCGCAGTGGGCGCCATATCACTCGCTACGTTTTTGGTGGTGGCCAGTTCCATCCATTCGCCCTGTTCATTGACATTCCGGGTGGAAAAGTGACAATTCATCTGGCGGCCGGAACTGAAAGGTTCCCGGCTGGGATCAGGGTCGGCATAGAGCTGGGCAAATACTTGTTCGGCCGTGGTCAGCCCGATGGCAAACATAAAAGTCTGATCGCGGTAGTAGCCGCTGCGGAAATCACCGGGCTGAAAAAACTTGGCCATGGCGACCTGGGCCAGTTCCTTTCCATCCCCGAAAATGCCAAATTTGGCCTTGCCACCCAATACTTCCTTTCGCCCTAACAAACTGGTTTCCCTGCTGATACAGGCTATCCGGTAGTCATTGAGTACCTCTTCCCGGAAACGGTCATAGGACAGTTTCCCGGGATCGGTCAGGAGTTCCGAT
>JAKQJH010000086.1 GCA_029561255.1 Bacteroidota bacterium
GGAAGAGGCGGAAGCCCTGCTTTCGGCAAGCGCGGATGAGAACATCAGCCCGGAGCAGGCGCGCGATTTTGTGGACAGGGTGAAGGCGGGGGTTGACCTGCTGCGCCCGCGCCTGGAACAGGAAGCCCATGAACGGGGCCGGGAACTGCTGGAGGCGCACCAGCGGGTGCGCCAGGCGATGAAGGCGCGCAATGTGCGCTATCGGGTGGAGCCGCAGATCCCGCCGGATGTGCTGGGCATTTATGTGTATCTGCCGGCTCAAAAGTAATGAAAAGAAATTCGATCACTGTTTCTTGAAGGTAACAAGAACATGGATGATAAACTGCTTCAAAGGTATATGGAAACTTTTTATGGTTATGGCAATTATGCCGCCCCTTTCTGGTTTATTGGAATGGAAGAGGGCCTGGGAAACGAAAAAGAGGAAATCGTCAGGCGCCTTAAGCAGTGGAATGAAAATGGTGGGAAGGAATTAGAAGATCTCAAGGAATTTTATTCTGCTATTGGCAGGCCAGAATTTTTTACCCTTCTTGAAAATAGAAATGATATAAAATTACAATCCACATGGGCGCAATTATGTCGAATTGTGTTGACTGCAACTAAACAAAGATGTGATACTGGGGCAGTAAAATGTTTTCAGAAGAGGAGACTTGGAAGAATAAGCAACGATGTCCCATCACGGGGTACTTGTTTATTGGAGTTGTTACCCCTTCCATCACCCAGCCTTGGGGACTGGAATTATGAAAAATGGTCGAAGCTTGAAATTCTCTCTTCAAGAGAAAATTATAAGAAAAATTTATTATCTATTAGAATTGCCTATATTCAAAGCTTGATCAATTATCATAAACCTAAAGTGGTGGTGTTTTATGGGGTTACTTATCAGTCCTATTGGCAGGAAATCAGTTGCATACCGTTCAATTATCAAGAATCGAATAAAATTTCCACATCCGATAATGGTGTGACCCATTTTTTTAGTATAAATCACCCGGCAGCCATGGGTTCTGGTAATGCATATTTCGAAAATGTGGGTGAATTAATTTCAAAGGTGTTATAGCTGGGAATGAGGCCATGCCAACAACAGGAAATTCCATCACAGACCATACCACTACATGCCCCTACTGCGGACACAGGGTTTTGCACAAGAACCTTAACGATCATCTCAAACGTATTCACCCTGATAAGGTATCTGACAACCATTTTGCCAGCTCACTGGCAGCTAAACGAACTGCCAGCGATGAGTGGTGGGATCATGCCAGGCAAATGGAGGACTCAGAATCACTTTCTGATGTTCTGGATATTGTTGGGAATGATCCTGATCCA
>JAKQJH010000095.1 GCA_029561255.1 Bacteroidota bacterium
GTACGGGTTGCGGTATCACCTCTTAGTCCGGGCTCGGTATAGGTTACCAGCAACACGATCTTATCAGGCAGCTCCACACTCATCGGAAGTTCCGTTTCTGTATTGAACAATACGCTTACTTCCTGTCCGTCTTTCAGGAACTGAGGGGCATCGACCAGACTTTCCTGGATAGCCACCTGTTCAAATGTTTCAGTATCCATGAAATTATAACCGGTATCGTCTTTATACAAAAACTGATAACTTTTCCGTTCAACCCGAACCGGGAAGATGTTATCGCCTGAGTTCCAGGTCTTTTCAATGCTTCGGTTATTATCCACCCCTTTTAGTTTGGCCCACACTTTGGCGGCGGCCCTGGCGGTTTTGTTTTCTCCGAATTCTACCACAGTGTATAAACTCCCATCCAGTTTGATGATGAGTCCCCTGCTGATGTCTGCTGTTGATGCCATTTGTTATCTTTTTAGAGGCGGCAAAGATAAGGGAGGAATACCGCAAAGCAAAAGGAAGCTTGACCAGGCTAAAATTCCCGGCTACTGCGGTTTTAAGTATATTCGCTACCCTGTTATGAGATCCGGATTTTACCATTACTTTTTATCAGTATTTCTGGTGCTAACCACAATCGGGGTTGATGCACAACTGATCATTACCCCGCATCCGAATGCCCAGTCCCTGGCACAGCGGCTGGTGGGCGAAGGGGTCACAATCAGCAATGTGAGTTTTACCGGCAATCCCCTGATGGCTTCATTTTTTTTAAATCGCGCCAACCGCACTAATATCGGCATTGACAGTGGCATTGTATTAACCACCGGTCAGGCCAAATCAAACGGGGCTGACTGGGGAACAGACGGTAATGGAACCGGACTTGCTTCAACATTGGAAGCCAGCGGTAACTGGGGATTACCCGGCGATAATGACCTGAGTACAGCAGTCGGAAATTTCAACCTGGAAGATGCCTGTGTACTGGAGTTTGATTTTGTACCCCTTGGTGACAGTATCCGGTTTAATTATGTATTCAGTTCAGAAGAATACGTCCCTGATTATGTATGTTCATTCAACGATGTCTTCGCTTTTTTTATCTCGGGTCCCGGAATTACCGGTCTTAAAAATATTGCCCTGATTCCCAATACCAACACCCCAGTTTCCATTTTTAATGTGAATAATGTACCCGGGGGTGCCTGCCCGAATAATCCGCAATATTATATCGATAACAGTTCAAATGTATTCTTTACACATGATGGTCATACCACCGTACTGACTGCCCGCGAAAGAGTACAACCCTGTCAGACCTATCATTTGAAACTGGTGCTGGCAGATTCAGGAGATGATATGGTGGATACCGGTGTTTTCCTCCAGGCAAAAAGCCTGAGTTCAAATACATTCGGACTGACGAATCTCACCCAAACCGATGCTACAGGGAACAGTTACCTCGTGGAAGGTTGTGCAACCGGTGCCTTTAATATCACCCGTCCGCGCAGAGACCCGTTCCCGCTTAGTATCAGCCTCTCCTATGGTGGTCAGGCTACAAATGGAATTGATATGCAGGCGATGCCACTGAATGTAGTGATACCTGCCAATGATAGTTTTGTAACGGTAAATGTAATTCCGCTGATGGACGGAATGGCAGAAGGTATCGAAACCATCAAAATTTATGCACTCGCCGGTTGTGCAGCTGGTACACCCACGGACAGCACATTCATTCAGATCCGGGATTATGATATATTAAATCTCACCCCGGATACCGCGAGGGTTTGCCAGGGCAACTCTGTGCAATTAATCGCTTCACCTGGTTATACAGTGTATCAATGGAATGCTGACCCAACTTTGAGCAGTACAAGTATCCCGGCCCCACTTGCCACACCGGTTAATCCTTCAACCACCTATATCTGCACCGCTACAGTGGGCACCTGCCAGGCAAAGGACTCCGTTTATGTGGAAGTGAAAAAAGCCAGCTTCCTTTCAAAAACAGATGTGAATTGCCGGGCTGGAGTCACCGGCAGTCTCCAGGTATCCGCCGGTGTTGGCTGGTTGTCCCCGGTTCAGTACTCACTGGATGGAATTAACTGGCAAAGCAGTAACAGTTTTACTAACCTGGCCGTTGGTAACTATATGGTGAAAGTCCGCGATGCCGATTGCACGGACAGTGTGGCCATAACGATCAGCCAGGCTTTCCCGGATCTGACCATCAGCAGTCCCGCAATTACGGCGGCTACCTGTTCAGGAAATCCGGATGGCCAGTTCACAGCCACTGCCCAGGGAGGAAAAGCACCCTATACCTGGTCAGCTGACGGGATCAGTTTTCAATCTTCTCCTTTATTCAATCTCAACCAGGGGAATTATACGATAACGGTGAAAGATGAAAACGGGTGTCTGCAAACCAGTCCGGCAACGATTCCCCTGATCAATACCGTAACCATTGATGCAGGAGCGGATCCCTTTATCTGTGAGGGCAAATCTTTTCAGCTCAACGCGAGTTCCAATGCCACCCAATTTGCATGGACGCCGGCCATTTCACTTTCCAATGCAGGCATCCTGAATCCGACTGCCAATCCGTCCACGACCACCAAATATTATGTTACGGCTACTACCGGTATATGCAGCCTTACTGATTCAATTACAATCAATGTTTGGCCGGCGCCGGTGCCGGATGCAGGAACTGATTTCTCGGATTGCTTCGGCAAAATCGTCCGGCTAAACGGATCGGGTGGAGTGGCTTATCAATGGAGCCCCACCACCTATTTTACCGGTCCATCCAATGTATCCAATCCGGC
>JAKQJH010000126.1 GCA_029561255.1 Bacteroidota bacterium
CCAGGCCGTATACCAGAAGGAAGCCACCGCGTAAATGGACTGACGCATTCTTCGTTCCACCATTCCTTTCAGTAACTCATTGTATCTGACCGTATAGGCACTGGAATACTGACGAATGACCGTTCCGTTGCGGTCTTCAAATGCGTATTTCTGATCGGGTGGAAATTGCCGTGACAGCTCTTTTTCAAACCGTAGTACCGTATCAGCTGCGGCTGCACTTTCGAGTACGCGTGCCCAGATGAAGCCTGATGGGTTGCTGATCATTTCAGCTTTTCCGATAAAGAAATCCCAGTGTTTTTCAGCCAGCAGTTCGGGAACCCGGCTTTCCCAGAAGCCATGAATGCCCCGTTGATTGGTGTATTGTCCGTTATGATTGCTGGACGCATGCAGGGGTACATGGGCATCGCTGATATAGTGACCGATTTCTGCAGAGAGTTTTAGAATTTTTACATGGTCTTTGTCTTTAAAAGCCTGGGTCAGCCGAAAGAGCATGGTCTGTACCCACCAGGGAACAATGCCATGTTTTTGCAGGCTGTCGGCCGTGTATTTTTTTACGGCTTCATTCCAGTTACGGGGCAATGAATCATAGGGGTATTGACCATATTTATCGAGGTCGATATAATGACGGGGGCCTTCTTCGGGTACGGTATAGCGTCGTTTGTCCGGATCCACGGCATGTTCGGTCAGGAAATCGATATTGGGCTTATAAAGGAGCATCATTTCCGGAGGCAGGAGGAAAACGGCATAGTAATTTATCATCCGGTGACCATAAAAGCCCCAGCTGAAAACAGGGAGGGAACAAATGATCAGTAACAGGAGAAGGGAAGTTTTTTTCATGGAATAGTTTTCCCAAAACTATGTTGCAGGTAACAGGCATCCATGGGTAAAACAACAAGGCTTGCTGTCTTTTTCCTGATTTTAGTAGCTGGGAAAAGCGGGAAAACTTCAGGGAAGCGAAATAGCAGATGGTAAGCAAAGGGGTGGGATGAACTAAGCCTCTTCTTTATTCTTTTCTTCTTCGAAATCCACAACCCCACCCGTAACGGCATATTTCATTGCTTCGCCCGCTGAAATTTTTTCAATCTTTCTGACTTTTTCGCGGGGTAAAATATAGAGCTGACCAGCAAAGTTGTAGGCCTGCGGTACATATACCGCCACTTTATCAGCCCCGAGTTCAAATTTTTCCATTTCTTCATCGGTCAGGAAGCCTACTATCCAGACATCTGCTGAAAAGACATTGGCCAGTACAGACCGGTTGAATTTCCGTTTATCTCCCGCAAAGGCTTCGAAGAAATCCTTGGTGGAACTGTAAATGAATTTGATTCCAGGCGTCCGCTCCATCAATTGGTCAAAAAAGGTGATGGCACTTCCCATCAGGAAATTGGAGCTGATCCAACCCACGAGGATCACAAAGATGATAATGAGGATAAAACCAAGCCCCGGGATATTTACAAAAGGCCTTAAAATGCCGTCTACTTTCTGAAATAGCCAATATAGTGCGTATAAAGTGATCCCAATCGGAGCTAAAATGATAATTCCCTGTATAAAATACCTTAATATTTTTCTTAATACTTTAGGAGAGGATGGTTTTGGCGCTGCCATTTTGCGGAATTATATAGCTAAGGTAGGGTAAAAAGGAGCGCGTTGACCGGTCAAAATAATCGGTGAACGGTCGAAAAAGCAGGATGGAAACTTTTGTTACGAAAATAGTTTCCGTAGTTTTGCCCTCTCAATTCAACAAAATGGAACCCAAAGAACGAATCTCCGCCAAAGCAGAAGAACTGTTTATGCAGTTTGGCATCCGTTCGGTATCCATGGACGATATTGCCCATAGCCTGGGAATGAGTAAAAAGACGCTTTACCAATACTATACGGATAAAGATGAGCTGGTATACGCGATGATTGAAAGCCATATCAGGGACATGCAGCAGGATTGTGAGAGCTGCCGGGAACAGGCCAATGACGCGATTCATGAAATCTTCATTACGATGGAAAGAATTGTGGATGAGCTGAGCAATATGAATCCCATGGTGCTGTACGATCTGGAAAAATTTCACCATAAAGCCTTCCAGCATTTCAAAGAACATAAAGACAAATACCTGGTAAAAATTGTACGCAACAATATTGAGTGGGGGATTTCGCAGGGACTCTACCGGAGCGAGTTAAATGTGGACGTCATGTCCAAATACCGAATGGAATCGATGATGATCCCTTTCAATGTGGCGGTCTTTCCCCCGGGAAAATATAACCTGGCCACGATTTCAGAAATGATTATAGAAAATTTCATTTACGGACTGACCACCATTAAAGGACATCAACTGATACAACAATATTATGAACAACGCAAAAACCATCTTACTTATGAAGCGAACAGGGAATAAACGCGGACTGCTCCTCGCTGTCCTGCTCCCCTTGCTGGGAGCGGCTCAGTCGGGCGGAGGAACAAATCCGGATACCACGAAACCAACAAAACATGAATTCACCATTCAGCAGGCGGTTGACTATGCAAAGAAGAACAACCTGAATGTGAAGAATGCCTTGCTGGATGTACAGTACCAGGAGCAGGTAAATAAAGAAATCACCTCCAGGGCTTACCCGGGTATCAACGCCAGTCTGAGTACCACCTACAATCCCAATGTAGCTACCCAGGTGCTGCCCAACTTTATTTCGCCTTCCACTTACCAGGTGCTGATTGACCAGGGCGTGAAAGATGGCAATGGCAATCCGATCCAGATGCCGGCGGATTTTGGTTTTATAGCCGCCCAGTTTGGTACGAAATACAGCGCCAGTGCAG
>JAKQJH010000147.1 GCA_029561255.1 Bacteroidota bacterium
AAAATATTATGGGAGTTTTTAAAGAAGCATCCGGAGACCCGGCCTGAAAAGCCAATGCCTTTTGTTCAGACCGATCTGAAGCATCTTCACCCATTGGAAAATGTGCTGGTCTGGTTTGGACATAGTTCTTATTTTATTCAAACGGATGGCAAACGTTTTTTGGTGGACCCGGTCTTCAGTGGTAATGCATCGCCGATACCGGGTTCGCTCAAATCCTTTTCCGGTACCAATACCTACCAGGCAAGCGATATGCCGCTGATTGATTTTCTGATTATCACGCACGATCACTGGGATCACCTGGATTTTCAAACGATTCAACAACTGAAGCAAAAGACCGGCAACGTGATCTGCGGGCTGGGCGTGGCGGAACATTTCCGTTACTGGGGCTGGGAGAAAGACAAACTCATTGAACGTAACTGGTACGATACGGTTAACCTGGCACCGGGCTTTAAGATCACGCTTACGCCGGCACGTCATTTTTCCGGCCGCACGTTCAAACGGAATGTGTCACTCTGGACCTCTTATGTATTACAAGCACCTTCCGTTAAACTCTTCCTCGGAGGCGATAGTGGTTATGGTCCGCATTTCAAAACTATCGGCGATCAGTATGGTCCCTTTGACCTGGCCCTGCTCGAATGTGGCCAATACAATAAGAACTGGCCTTATATCCATTCCACACCCGAAGAAGTGATACAGGAAGTAAAAGACCTTCGCGCTGATCGGTTTATTCCCGTGCATCATTCCAAATTCAAACTGGCGCAACATCCCTGGTATGAGCCGGTAGAGAAAGTAAAGGAACTGGCTGCCGGTTTGTCGATTATTACGCCGGAGATTGGAGAGAAGGTGAGGCTAGAAGTGAGAGGCTAGAGGCGAGAAGGGGGTGTCCGAAAAAACAGATTTCCTCAGGGCCCGAACAGCTTTCAGCTGTAAGGTTGTATACTGTCGCTTTCAGCGACGGAGACAAAGGCGCATTTGTTTGCTCAACGAGGCCTCCGGGCCTCGTCTGTATTGGGGATGGTCCACAGACGATGGTCGACGGTCCACAGACGGTCTCCTTCGATACATCCCGCATGGAGTTATTTATTCCAGCCAGGTAATATTTTTTTTGCGGGACTACTCCCACCTACGCTGCGCTACGGTCGGCAGGCAGGATGACAAGAGCATACCGCTACTAAGGAAGAATAACGGCACCGGGGTTTACGGGATCTGCTTAGCCCCTCTCCAATAGCCTGCCTGTCCTGCTATATGCGGGACGTATCAAAGGGCGTATTTACTCAAAGACTTCCATAAACACCAGTCGCTCGCCCACCGTATCTGCGTTCTTGCCCTGGATATTTGGTTTGGCCAATAACGGATCATTCGGATGTAGTTCATATTCGCGGACCACCACCCGATATTGATTGCCGGCACCAGTCACGCGTACTGTTTCCTCAAAGTTGATTTTACCAGCATTTAACTGCTTTTCATCCAGGTTATAATCACGGGTAAAGACGACTGACTGCTCGCCGGGTACATTCACGCCGATAAATGCATTATCCGTTTTTGGTACCAGGGCTTTCTCCACTGTAATATTTATCCGCACCCTTCCGCCGGATCTGAAAGCGGAAGGTCCTTGCAGCTGTATACGGAAACTGCCGGCTAACTCTTCAAAGGATACTTGCCTGAGGGGAACCTGTTGTATCCAATCGGCCTGTACCGACTGACTCAGGCAAACATCGGTGCCATTCTCCCGCAATGAATGCTGCTGGTAACGGGCCAGCATCAGTCGCACAAACGGAAAATAGGCATTGCCTGCATCTACCCGGATATCCGCATAATGCAGTTGTTTCTCTTTATCAAAAAATACTTTATAGGCGGCCACCTGCACCGGCACATTTTCTTCAGCCAGTTTCACCGTATCATAAATCACATCGGTACCCACAAAGTGATTCTTCCGCGGGTAATTACTGAAACTGTTTGGCAGCTTCTCTGTCTCAAACACCGGATCCATACCCCATACTGTACAGTATTTTTTATACTCCGGGTGACGTTCGGGCTCCAGCCCTTCTGGCGGAAGAATCACCGCAATCCGCTCATCATCCCCGCTGCTGTACCAGGGACGACGCAGATAGACCCTTATCGTTCCACTGCGTACGTTCACTTTGTTGCGGCCACGGCCAGGTGGTTTGGACCAGACAAAGCCGGGTACTACATACTCCAGCACCGGCACGGTGGGTCTTGCGGTACTGAGTATATCGAGTTCCACTACTTCTCCTTCCCGGCTGAGTGGCAAAGGTTCACCTTTAATACGACCAGTATCAATGATTCCCGTAAAATACTCCCGGAAACGGGTAGTCGCGGATGGGATGTACCCCACATGACGATATTTGGTATCGCCGAACAGATGGGTAATAGGCGGCAACCAATCCGGCTTCGGGTTTTTGGTGGCCGGCGTTTTAATCAGTTCCAGCATATTGTCATTGTATACCACCGGCACAGTTTCCACATGGGTGCTGAACGCCTGGTTGAACGGTTCAGGTTTTGATAAATCATCCACCCACTCCGTCCATTTGGCCCCGAGATCCATTTTCTCGGTACTGGCTCCATGTACTTTAATGAGGGTGAGCAACTGGGCGGCCGTATCATTGTAATCGCGTTCCACTTTGGAGATCTTTGCCATCACCGGTGCTTCCAGTGGCTGTTGCACAGCATGCACGAGCCGGATCTTCCGCCAGGGACTAAACATCCAGTGTAATCCTTTATTCGCCGTCTCTTTTACTTTCACGCCATTGGCACCCGCCTGCAACCTGGGCATCAATCCGGAAAAACGTTCCAATGCTTCCGGTGCCCAGAAACTGGCATAACTGATTTCCACAATCGAAGCTTTGGGAAGTGGAATGGTAAACACCCTGTTCTTCCATTCGGGCTCACCATTGCCTTCCACGAGCCGGATCTTGACCGAACGGGGATTCTTCCACTGCTCAATACTGTATTTTTTCCCGGGATCATTTTCAGACACTTCATCATCAAAATGAAAACTGAATTTGCGGCTCTGTCCTTTTTTCCAGGGTGTTTCAAAGCTGGTATTCGACCGCATGGTAAAGACTACTCCGCCTGCCAGCGGATCGGCCAGATAATCTATATCCACCTGCCCGGTTTCCACGGGAATCTGTACCGCTTTCGTTTTACCATCATCCTTGTACTCTTTATCGCGGCTGGTGATAAATTGATAGGCCTGCATTGCTTTCTGCGGATCACTCATGGCCTCGTCAAACATGCCGTGTATTTCGGCCAGCTGCTGTGACCCACGCGGCGCTGTGATAAAACGGACTGCTTCGTGGTGATACTTCAACGTGCCTTTTGCACTGCCATCCACCACTACGGTCGTGATGTTTTTATCTTCATACGTCTTTGTATCCACCCCGGCATTGCTGCGGATCACCATGTGCTGCAGGGATTCCCCGTCACGGTCGCGGATCATTTTTTTATCGCCGCCGGTGATTTCGTCGCCTTGCAATAATACAGGCGAACTCAGCGGCTCAAAACGGCGGTATTCAATCCCGCTGCGGATAGTCTGGGACGGACTCTCCGGTTGTACATCATGGGATACCCCATTACCGGCAATATCCACGGTGCGGACTTTGATCCGGTATTTTTTACCAAAACGTAGTTTCGGTAATGACTTCGGCGCGGGTTTGACCTCCACCTGTAAACGAAACGGGGTTTCCTTATCCAGTTTGTATTTCTTTTTCTCGTCTTCATCCGAACTCACTTCCGGTCCGGCGTTGTTGATGCCTTTACCAATACGTGGTACCGATAAACTCCACCCTTCCCAGCGGGCAATCACTTCATTTACTTTTTTCTCATCTCCATCCTCTTCATCTTCGGTTAGTGCTAAATGAATACATCCTTCATCCAGTTCATCGCCCGGTTCCAGCGTGATCGGTTGCACCGGCTGATCCACAGGTGCAAAGGCAAAACTCATCTTCCGTTTGTGCAGGGAGTACCAGGTGTCAGGCTTATCATCATACGCAATATCCAGGCGATAACCGAAAACCAGGTCATCCGCATATAAAAACTCTGTGGGAACAGGAATGTATTCTATTTTTTGAAAGGCTGCAGTCAATGCCTGCATCCGCACGGCGGGTATCTGTCTTTTCATCCGGATGGGGGCTATCCCGCCGGTCTTTTTAGTTGGCGGATTCGGAACGGCCGGCTGAGTGGTGGGAGCAGTGGGTGTAACCTGCGTTTTGGAAACAGCGGTGTTCAGCAGCGCCTGGTTATTCAGCACAGCGGTACTGGCAAACGTGATCTTTGTGAGATCCACACTGCGGATAAACTTTTGCAGGATGGTTTCGGCCAACCCGTTTTTCAGGATACCGATACCGGCACTGCGCAGGGAAGGCAACCCTTCTTCCGGATCATCATCGTCATCATCATCATCCGCAGGCGGAGCCGCATTGAGATTACTGATCTTGCCGGCATTGAAGAGCATCACATTTTTATTGCGACTGAATTTATTCAGCGGCCGGATATAATTACTTTTATCTACCAGGCGTTTTCCGAGATTCAGGTTCACCGTATCCACATGGCTGGACAATTTCATAGCGGCCCCATCGGTATCAATCTGCACCACTTCATATCCGGCTCCCCCAATGGATAAATACCCTTTATCAATCTGACTGCCGGCTTTGGCTGCCGCATAAAAACCTTTGCCTGTATACTGATATGCAGTGGCCGGGCTCGAAAGGGTCGATTCACTTTCAAGACCGAGGTTGGCGGGCAGAATACGCACCGTACCAGCAGCAGCAGGAGGCGCAGCGTTTAATTCAAAATCAATCACCAGTCCGAGTTTGCGCATGATCACCGGATAAGAAGTGAGAATGGACAGCATATCATGGTACTCAAACTCCGGCTTCCGGATTGGTTTCATCTGCAGTTTATCCATATCCACCCGCTGATGAAAATTGTGAAACTGGCCAAAGTCCGCTTTCGGGCTGGCCGTGGCATTGAAACCAATGGTCTTTTTATTGCGCAGCTGATCCTGCGCGTTCTTTACACTGGTATTCCCCTGTACCACAAAATCATTGATCACGGCCTTTCGGGTAGTGCCGGTAAGCGGCTTCATGTTCTTCAGCTGTACGGTTGATACTTCATTCAGTTTGGTAAACTGTTTGGTATAAAAGCTTGCGGTGGGCAATTCATCCATTTTCAGGTTACCCACCTCTTTATAGGTATCCAGTATATAATTCCGGATATGTAATGCAGGGTAAGATTTAATAATAAACTTCGACACATCCGGCACCGTAAACGTTTTCACCTGGATCTCGCCATGAAAGAGCCGGCTGTACAGTTCAGGATCCCATTTGGCGCTGAGTGGTTCGGCGGCCACGGGTGCATTCTTATCCCACTGTATAAAGAAATCACCATCCGCGATTTTCTGCATCCAGCTGAGTATATCGGGGAAGGCCGACAACTGGCTGCGCTGCCCTGCATCGAGCTGAATGCTGATAAAAAGGGAGAGCATCCATTTGTTGCGGCCCTGGTCTTTCCAGGGAGACGTGGTGAAGATGAATTTTTGGGGCATGGAGAAGGGTTGATAAGTTAATAAGTTGAAAGGTTGATAAGTTTTCGTTCTACTTTTTGCTCATCATGGTTCGGCAAGCCTGCCTGTCCGGTAGGCAGGCTCACCATGACACCGGTGTTTTTTGTACAAGCAAAGGCCGTTGTCACCCTGAGCTTGCCGAAGGGTGATTAAGCCGCGAATGTATCACAGTACTGCAGCCACTCGTTTTCGCTGATGAGCATACCGAAGGTCGGATCGGCACCGGCACCGGCGAATTCGCGTTGCACTTTCAGTTTAACCGTTTTGGAGAAGAACAGAATTTCAATCTTCACTTTCAATGTTGCTTCTCCCCACATCCGGCTCACTTTGGATTCGCCATTGGCAGCGGATTTCATTTCCGCATTCAGCGACAACAGGAACTCAACGGATACGGTGATAAGTCCGAGCACAGACAAGGCCCCGTTCACCCGCACATATCCTGAAAGCTCGATCTTCTTGCCATTCTGTTCCATTTCCATTTTGAAATAGATACCACCCATCACACTCACCGCTCCGCTGGCTACTCCTAAGTTGAGTGATACAGCGGCCCCAAATTCGAGCGCCGCTTCCAGCGATTTGAGTCCTTTCATATCAAACTCAATGGCAAAGAAGCCACCCCCGCCCAATGCGGATACAGTCAATGTAAACGGCTGCTGACGTTCACAGAAATTGAAACGCAGGGAAAGCGGACTGCCATCAAAGGGCAACCGGATGGCCGCACCCAGGGTGATATGCCGCAGCGTGAAGATGCCCAGTTGCACATCGGGTAAGCCCAGTGTATAACCGGTTGTAACGCCCGAAGGCGTCACATCCAGGAAAGGCGGATCACTGAATCCATCGGCCGGAATGAACTTCTGCAGGTCATTCACAAAAGACAAAGCTCCGAGGAAACGGATCGGATTTTTCTCCAGGTCAATGGAGAAGTCCAGTTTGGCTGATGAATTAACTTTAAAGCCTACCCGTTTAAACTGTACAGCGGCAATATCCATCAGGATAATATCAAAAGCCCCGATATGCGAATCGAGTTCAAAGAGCATGCCTTTGGACGTATCCTTGAAGCGCTGCAGTTTTGCTTCGATCACCACATTGCCGGCGGCTGCATTTTTGGGTTTGAATTTCCCAAAACCAAAATCATGTGCTTTTAACGTGGCCGCATTCCAGCTGTATTCAGTTACAAAGGCCTGATCCGTTTTATAATTCTTCAAGGCGGGCAGGGCCGTTTTCAATGAAGGGCCATCCATGCTGGTACTGACCTTATCTACTACATTGATAATATCGCCGAGAGCAATAGTGCCAAAGAGCTTGGCCGAATCATCAAAGAAACTCTTCGGGTCAAATTTCGTGTTCATGATATCATCCAGCTTGCCGCCCACAGCTCCAAAGGTTTTGGAAAGGCCGGTAACGGAGAAGTCGGGCATCATACCCCCCTTGAGTTTGCTTTTGCCGCCACCGAATGCCACATCGGATGCATCCACCAGCCTGGCAAATACAGCTCCTTTATTCTTCCGCTTGTTTGGCTGAATATGCTGTTCATCATCCACCAAGGTCACTTTCACCGGCTTGCGGTTTCCGGTAATATTTTCCAGGGCTTCTATATAAATATCAAGTTGTTTAACCCGTGGCTGGAACCCGGGTTTTTCATTCACATTCAGCACGCCGATAAAGTCGATCTCCTGTACTTCCACCAGGGTATCGCCGGGAGTGGCGCTGCGGGCCAGTGATAATTTTTGTCCGCGGAATGCGGTATTCTTTCCGAAGGCCGAATTATTATAACAGCTGATTACTTTGGTAATGGGACTGCTATTGATTTCATTACTGCCGGGTTTTACGGTTACATCCGTGGTGAGGAAAACCAGCGGCATCGTAAAATCGGTTTCATTGCCATCGAGGTCATAGCCCACGAGTTTAAACTGAAAATGCTTACCGCCCACCATGGGCATAAACTGATGATCGGCCTGGTTGCCCAGGTCATTGCAGAATTTTTTGGGCGGATCAATAGTAGGAGTGGAAGTACTGATAAATTTAATCGTGGAGAAGTTGAAAGAGCGGAAGCTGCCCGTCTTTGGATCATACGGATCATATTTTTTTTCTTCCTCCGTGATCACGATAAAATAACGCTGGCGGTTGACGGCATAACCGGCCTGTGGTTTTCGTTCGGTGATGCGGACGAGCGAGGCTTCATGTCCGAAGGGGAACATATTCCCGGCATACACCACTTCCACATAATGATCGCGGGCCATGGTGGCAATATGTTTCCATTTCAGGAGGTTGAGACTGCCGATGAGTCCCGCATTATCCAGTTCATTTCGTTTGACTTCCAGCTCTGCATCAAACCAGGCACCGAGGGTACTCAGCATGAGGTTGTTTACCTGCACCGGTTTGGGAACAAAGCCACCGGGCAGGGCCCAGTTGCTGCTTTCGTGTACGATGCAATGGCGGTCGTCATTGTATAATGAAGTAATAAAAGAATTATCTCGGGCGGGTTTCACTTTAAAATCGCCATTGATATCGGTACCCCACAACGCCCGCACGGAGCGGATGGACTTCAGCGAATCCGACAGGTCTTTGCCACCCACACAGTTCTTACATGTAAGACGGGTATGCCAGAGTTCATAATAGATGCCGGGAGCGATTCCACCTATGGGACGGCCTTTCAGTTTTGTATCATGATTCCAGGCACTGTACTCATTGGGAGAAATAAATAAGCGGTAAGGAAATTCTATACAGGTTTCCTCGGGGTGAACGGGCCGGGGTGTTTTCCCATTCCGGAGTTCGTCCATGATCGCAATCACCTGCGGGCTTACTGTTGTCTGCGTGAGGGTGATCGGTGCCTCTGTTTTCTGGATCTGCCTTTCTTCCGTTTTGGTGGCAGCCCTGCGTTCATTATTCAGTTGTACCTGCCGGTCTGCATTATTGGCCGGCAGTTGCTGGATGCGGATGTTCTGGTTATTAACTGCTGGTTGCTGATTATTTCCCTGTGGAACAGTAACCGGTGTGTTCAGATTAATCGCCGGTCCTTCTTTGATCAGGATGTTCTTATAATTATCATTAGTATCTGACGCATTAAAAACCGGGAAGAGTTTTGGTGATGCGGCGCGTTTGCTTACTACGGGGGTGAATTTATCCCAGTTGAGCAGGGCCTCTGCTGTCAGCGGGATACTGTTTACAGAAGCGGGAATTGAAAAGACCAGTCGTGAGCGGCCGGAGAGATAAGCTCTTGCCGGGAAGCGGGGATTCTGGGATCCCATCGCGCTTTTTTCGTTGCCTTTAACGGGGCCGGTCTGGTTATTGGAAAAACTCATGGAGCCGGCTTCACCGCCTTCTTCAAACGCTTCTTCAGCCAGGGCCTGTGGGGTGAAGTACACGATCAGCAGTTGCGGACCTGAGGTTTTTTGCAGGGAATGATTGCCCGGGGATTTTTTGTACCCCGTAAAAACCAGTTCCAGTTCCAGCAGGTCTTCCGGCCGGTAAAGGGTGAGTTTAACCGTATCGGCCAGTTCACGAAAAAGGGCATCGAGTGTCTGATCAATGGTGGCGGGCGAAGCGGAGATAGCACGGGCAGAGCCCGCACCTGCAGAGAGGGCAAGCAGCTTCAGCAGGCGCCTGCGGGAAGCATTCATCATAAAATGGGTTAATGGGTTTCATGTTAAATGTAAAATAAATAAACAGAATGTAGAGGGATGGGGCGTATGATTTTTATCTTATTGTTCTTTAGCGGGCACCCTTCGATACGTCCCGCACGACTTTTTCACTTGCCCTGAAATGAATCTTGTGCGGGACTACTCCCCGCATGAGGCGGGGCAGGCACGATGACAACGATCATCTACATTGTCACCCTTCGATACGCCGCAGAAACAATATTCATTTGCCCTGATGATATGTTTTGGCGGCTACTCCCCGCATGAGGCGGGGCAGGCAGGATGACACGATCATCAGGCTCCAAAAGTAGAACAGTTGCAAGTGAATCAGAGAATTGAAAAGTGCTTCATCGGAGCCTTCTTGAAAGCATGACGCTCGTGTCATCCTGAGTAGTCCTGCAAAAGATGATTTTCAGGGCAGGAGAACAGAATTCCCGCGGGACGTATCGAAGGGTGACGAAGAAAAACTCAGAACCACCCTCTCTTCTTAAAAATATAAAGCATAACCACCGGGATGGCGAACATGAGTCCTACCGCAAAGTAGAAGCCAAAACTGTGGTGGGCATAAGGGATAATGTCGAAGTTCATCCCGAAGATACCACCGATCACGGTGGCGGGGGCGAGGAGACAGGTCACGATGGTCATTACCTTCATGACTTCATTGAGGCGGAGGTTTACATTACTAAGGTAGAGGTCCTGCACACTCATCATTACATCACGGTAGTTCTCACTGAGGTCGAAGGCCTGGATGATATGGTCGTAGACGTCTTTAAAGTATTTGGTGGTACGGTCATCGAGCAGTTCACTTTCGCTGCGGATGATGCCGGCTACCAGGTCGCGAACCGGGGCGATATTTCTTTTAAGTACGATGAGTTCCTTGCGCAGCTGGTTGATACGGGCGAGGGAACGTTTATTACTTTTGCGGACCACTTCTTCTTCCAATGCTTCAATTTGTTCTCCCAATCGCTCCATGATCAGGAAATAACTGTCCACCACGAGGTCAATCATGGAATACAGCAGATAGTCCGCTGTTCGTTGCCGCAACTGACTTTTAGGAATCTTTAACCGGTGGCGGATCGGATCAAATACATCACGGGAGGGGTCTTCCTGGAAACTAATGACAAAATTGGAGCCGAGCACCATGCTGATCTGTTCGGTCTCCACGGTTTTCTTTTCTTCATTGAAGTAAAGCATATTCAGCAGGCAGTAGAGCACGCCTTCCACTTCATCCATTTTCGGCCGCTGGTCCACACTCAGGATATCTTCAATAATCAGGGGGTGAATCCCGTAATTCGTACAGGCGGCTTCCACATCCGATTTCCGGATTCCGTCAATATTGATCCAGCTGATAGAGGGGGTGTCTTTATAATGAAAGACTGACTCTACTTTATCCGATTTCTTCTCTTCAAGGCTTTCAGCCGTATAGTCATATACAGACACCGACACTTCTGTTGCATCCACCCGTTGGGAAATAACCGTAGGATTCACCGACAGGATCTCGCCGGTCCTTTTGGTGGCAAACAGATTCGGGAGGTACAGGTATTTCAGGTATTTCTCGGGCTTCAGGCGGACGTTCATGGTGGGAAAGTAGAATATTATTGGAGAAATACAAAAAGTCCACAGTCGACAGTCGACCGTCCACAGCTGGTCGTTTATAAAGGGCGACTCAAACCGGATGGATCTGAGCTCCTCTGCGCTCTCTGCGTCCTCTGCGGTTAAAAAGAGCGAGAAGCCCTCCTTCGCTAAAAGCTACGGAGGACAAGGCTAGAAGCGAGAAGGGCCTCCTGAGTAGTGATTCCTGGAATCCGTCATTTACAGCCTGAAGGGGTGAATGGGCGAGGCACCCTTCGATACGTCCCGCAAATCAAGTTTCTCATGCCCTGAAAGGAATCTTTTGCGGGACTACTCAGGATGACAACAACATTTCGACTATTAAGGTAAACAGGGGAAAAGGCCAACCCCGGAGGGGTGAAATGATTATAGCAGAGGGGTCATAGTAAGAAATCCTCAAAGGAATAACCCCGAAGGGGTGGCATGATTATCATATCGGCAAACAATTAATAAGGCCCGAAGGGCTGACACAATTATAGAAAAAGGCCCGGCGATACGGATCAAAGCCCCGAAGGGGTGACACAATATGACGAGAAGCGAGAAGCAAGAAGGGGGTTATTCTCCGATATACTACCACCTCAGCTTCCTCTTTTTTCTATCCGGATCAATTCCATCTCCTTTTACCATCTTCAGGGTTTCGCCTTCCTTATAGTTCCGGGCTACAGGCTGAATTTCTTTGTATGCAGCAGATGGGTTTTTTTTAACGGCTTCGTAAACCGTATTAACCAGAAATTTATCAGCATCCAAAATCATCGGTCTGCAGCTGATCAGAGGGTTCCTCTTCAGGATAACCGATAAAATTTCAGCGCTACGATTGTTTTTATAAACTGCAACTGTCTCAATAAATGAAGAGATATCTTCAAACGAATAATGATCATTACAAAGGCGGCTGTAAAAATACTGGTCATAATATTCTTCAAGCAAGCCAAGATATTTTTCATCCGGAAATTCTCTCATCAGATTAAAAGCGTCGTTTGTCCAGCGCCACATATGTTTTTCGAGCTGTTTAATAATCAGAAGTACATCTCCCGGTTTTTTATATGCTGCAAGTGCATAACAGGCCATGATATTATGCCTGTAATCCGCAAAGCCGATTTTGCCATATTCTTCCCCACCCTGGTAGTAGGTCCGCTCAGCCATTTCCCGTATCATTGGATAATAGGAAGGCTCCGGTTTCAGTTCATCCAGTATATTATACGCAGCCAATAACTGGTTATGCCGGGTGATTACCAGGTTTATAGTTTTTGCTTTTGCTGTTGAATCCTCCCATTCCCCCTTTTCTAAAACAAGATCGGAAACCTGCTGATAGCCAATTCCAAATTCACCCCAATCAACAGTAATCACGGCTGTATCTCCCAGATGTTCATTAATCAATTTTTCCTGATCAAAACTCGGGCGTTTAAGCATGAGAATAAGTGCGTGAGCTCTGATAAGGGGGTGTTCACATTGGCTGAGTTTTATCAGCTCTTTGTCGGTGGTTTGATGCTTAATGTAATAATAAGCAGTATCATAAGTAAGAATACCGGTATTGACAATATTATAAAGTATCGGGCGGAGTTCCGCTTTATATTCCCGGATACTATAGTATTTTTTCTCATGCGGTTTGCAGGAACTCAAAATACAAAGGGACAGCAGTATCAGCAGGATAAACCAGGGTTTAAACATGGTTAATTCTTTTAAATGCTTTTCACAAGTTAAATGTGTTTGAATAAATAACTGAATAATAAGTAACCCACCCTAACCTGTAATTGGTAAACCCCGGCTCAACCCTTCGCATAATTTTCGAAAGAATGATCTCACCGGGACGAAGGAAAATATCCGGCTGATTGGTACTGCATAACCACGTTTCGCTTAAGGGTTTTTGAATTCGCGTCCATTGCCCGTCCGGACATTGTCCTTCCAGCTGCATATAATACAGACAGAATGTACGGCCCATATAGAGCGTACTATCAGACTTGTTTTTTAAGATCACTATAAAGGAATGATACCATTGGGTGGAATCAATTATAGACGGATCGCTTTCACGCCACCAATCAATGCCGGTGAAACAGGAAATACTGGTGTCTGCTGTTATTTCCAGTTCCTTACTGCTGTAAGACTTCGTAAAAATCCCCGGTTTAGCTTCCCAAAATGAAGTGATATCTGGCCAATACCTTTTTCCGATGCAGATAGTATCTGAGGTTGGGCCGATATAAAAGATCGGGAAATCAACTGTTTCTCCGTCCATCAGCCAACCGGGGTGAGCAGGTTTTACCGAATCAATAAGCAGGAATTCTTTGCTGTGGTATTGCAAGGGCCCGCTTGTACCAACATATCCGGTACAAGAGGAAAGGATCAGCAACCATAAGCAGGAGAAGCGCATTTCCTTTAAGACCGGGAAATGCGGGTTTTCCATACTACAGGCTGGCAGACTTTTGTTTTCCGGTACCTTTTTTAAAAAGGTACACCAATCCCATCGCTATTGCTGCTCCCAGCCCCGCCAGGGCAATATCCTTATGGGCATCCCATACATCGCCCTGTGTGGCCACATAAGTTTCGCCAAGTTCACGGGTGGCGAATTCGGCCACAGCCCACTCAATCATTTCGAATACAGTACCCAGAGAGAAGGCGATTTCGATGGGAATGAACCAGGCCGCTTTGGAGCTCACCTTAAATTTATTGATCAGGATCTCCCGGTAGGGATAGGCCATCAGGAAACCGAAACTGAAATGCACTATGCGGTCATAGGGATTCCGCCAGAGATTCCAGGTATTCTGGATCCACTCCCCTACTATATTCTGTGTATAGGCATAAAAGGCCCCGAAGAGATGCAACATCACAAAGGCAAAAATGCAGAGATAGCTTGCATCACTGAGATTATGCCATTTGCGTGACCAGATCATTATTCCCAGGCAAATAATCACCAATGCATTTTCCAGCGCCCAGTCTTCCAGGATCAGGCAGTTGAACCAGCCATAGATCCAGTACACGAGCATCAGTCCTGATAAGATCCAGAGCAAACGGTTTTCAGTCAGCGGTGTACGGTGGGCGGTGGTGGCGGTGCTGATGGGCATGGGCTGCTTTTTGGTACAGCTAAATATAGGGATTGATAGGGAGAAAGGCAATAGGTTGCTGTTGGTGAGAACGCCAACAGCACTCACTCACACAAACAACAACACCAGCGTCAGTACAATCCCTGCGATAGTAAAGGCTATCCCTTTCCTGAAGATGCTCGTCTTTGGCATAAACATCCAGAAAGACGAAATCACGAAAAAGAAAAGGGAAACCCCGAAGAAGATGTTCAGAAAGAAAAGCGGCTCGGATGACTTGGCTTTGTGCAGTCCGGTGAGTTTACTGATCACCACAGGCAATTCTTTTACTTTGTATTCCGTGTGCCCTGTGGCTATGTTATACGTTCCGTTACTAAAATACACGAGATCACCTTCGGTTCTGGTGACTTTCAACTCCCTGTTTCTAACCTCCTGTCCCAGTTCTTTAGCTTGCAGTCCGGGTTTCAGTTCTTTTACGAGCAGCTTTTCTTTTTTAAGGAAATCAGTATCCCGGAAAATGAGTACAATACCACTGATTGAGTAGACGGCCATGATACCGGCCAGGAAAAAGCCCAGGTAGCGGTGTAAAATGCGCATACTGGTGCTGAGCGATGTTTTTGCCATGAAGAATCCTGCTTGTTTAAGGGCGTAAAAATAGGTCTGTAATATATTTGAATAGGACGAATTCGGGAAAGGAAAATTGCGGAATCGGGAAAAAGACGATGGGGAATGGGGAAAAAGACGATGGGGAATGGGGAATGGGAATTGGGAAATGCGAAATGGGGGGGGTGAAGTACTTTGATTTCTCGCAACGCTCGAAATGGAAGGAGCTGCGCTCAAATACAAGGTCCTCCTTCCCTTCGATAAACTCAGGGTAAACTCCGGAATGACGGAAATGGGAATAAATGTAGTTACGCTTAAACCCGCAGCTTATATACCGTATGGATAGATTGTTCTATTGCTTTGCTACGATTCCAGTATTTGTCAACCGGACAGCAAAAGAATCCAGCAGGGTCCAGATGGTATGATGCTGCTTCCATGATCGGGGTTCGTTCAGGTCGGTGTTTACGATCATATATTTCCCGATCCGGGTTTTGGGGTTGAAAAACATCATGGAAAAGAGTCCCGGATCGCCACCGGTATGTCCGAAATTTCCGGTTGAACTGATACCCATGGTGATACCCATATTGTATTCATCACTGTATTCGCCTTCATTGCGTTTGGTGAAATTCTCCGCTTTCAACTGGCCTTTGAAATATTCGGCATAGCTCTCTTTTGTCAATAAACGACCGTTGCCAAAATAGCCCTTCATGAGTTCGGCCATATATTTACTGAAGTCTTCAGCAGAAGTGATCATACTGCCATCCGGATAGGTGATACAACTATAGAAAGGATAAGCTTCTTTTTTATTGATATAAAGTTTTGTGTGTTTTGATAAATCAATTGCGTTAAGTCCCCAGCCGGACGATTTCATATTTAATGGATCCAGAATATACTTCCTTGTAAATTGATCGTAAGCTATTCCTGTGGCTTTTTCAACCACCAGGGCTGCCAGGGTGGCTCCCATATTTGAGTAGGCATAGATGGCCCCCGGTTTGTTTTTGGAGAAATTGGAGGGTTTATACCATTTTTCATTTTTTACCAGCACATTCTTCAGAAATGCCTCCATTGGAATCTCTGTATCCGGCGCACTGAATCGGCATTCCCCGATATCTATTTTCAGGTTATGTGCCAGATTGATTGTATCATGTAATACCCAGGCCCGGAACAGGTAATCTTCCGTATCATTGATACCGGCGGTGTGCGTGGCAAGCTGCCTGATAGTTATGGGGATCTCCGGATGATAGGGGTTGTCAACACGGAAAGGTAAATAGAGGTTAACCGGATCGTCCAGCTTCAGTTTCCCCAGTTCCTGCGCTTTCAATAGCGCAATGCCAATAAAGGTTTTGGAAATGGAGGCAATGTTCTGAAGTGTATGGCCAGTGTATTTTTCCTTTGTTGCTGCATTGGCATAACCGAATCCATTTTGATATAATACCCCTGTATCACTGACTAACACTACTCCAAAACCATTAAAATCCAGGGTGTCGGTTATCTTATTTAATGTATCCGTCAGCTCCTGACAGATCTCTTTGTTTTTATCGTGTATCTCTTTATTAGCTGAATCACAGGAGCTGAGCAGGTATATCAAAATGACGACCGGAAGCAGTTTCATTATTTTGGCGGGTTTAGCTGATATAACGATGCAGCGTTCATTTATGTTACTCTCTCCCCCAAAAAAAGGGAGCAGCCTCTGCCACTCCCCATTCTCTATTTACTATTTTCTATTCTCTTTCCTCTCACAACTTCTCATACAGCGCCCTCAACTTCTCCCTCGTCATAATTTTCTCCCAGTCCTTGCCCAGTGCATTTTCCCAGAGCGGTTTCATGCCCATGCTGACATTGATCATCTTTTCGAAGTCTTCATCGGATAAGCCTTTGCAGATACCAACGGGGATGTCTATGTTATTTTTCTCGACCATGTATTTGAATTCCTTCACACCGGCGGGATAATATTCCTCGAGGTGATTCATCACGATGCAATTACCGATGCCGTGTTTGGTACCGAGCAGGTAACTGAGACCATAACTCACTGCATGGGCCAC
>JAKQJH010000168.1 GCA_029561255.1 Bacteroidota bacterium
TATGTCAAAATAACCCTGAATCTGGGGAGCATGGAGGTCCATGGTAATCACCCGGTCCGCTCCGGCAGCGACTAACATATTGGCAACCAGCTTACTACCTATGGCTACCCGGGGACGGTCCTTCCGGTCCTGGCGGGCATATCCATAATAAGGAATAACGGCAATTACTTTGTAAGCAGATGCCCGGCGGGCTGCATCGATCATGAGCAGCAGCTCCATCAGGTTTTCGGCGGGGGAAAAAGTGCTTTGAACCAGGAAAACATAGTCTCCACGGACACTTTCGAGGAAAATCGGGCTGATTTCTCCGTCACTGAACCGCTGGATATTGACTTTACCCAGTTTAGTCCCGTAACGTTTGCAGATTTGTTCAGCCAGGTGTTGTGAGCCGGTACCGGCAAATATTTTTGCGTATTGCATGGCAGATTGAATGTGCGGCGAAGATATTACTCTCACCGCAATCACCGCATGACACTGCCAAAAATATTGACGTGATTACAGGATCAGCGCTGCAAGCTTACCGTACTGGCTGTCACCACCGTGTTACTGGTAGTTACCGCCTCTTCCAAAGGCTGAATTTGACCGGAAGCACGGGAAGAACCGCTAAACGTGTAAAAAAGGGAGGAGCAGATAAAAATAGACAGCAATAAAGCCACTACATAAACTACTACAAAGAAAATGATGGGATGTAAGGATCCCATGGGGGTAAGGGTCTTGGTTTTCACGTTCATCAGATTTTAATGATCTTCATAGAGTGGATGTGGAACGGGCCTGAACAATACCTGAAAGTGGTATTGACGAATGTAAAATTATTGACTATCGTTGTTGCATGCAAGAGCACAAGTACCCGATTAATCAATGGGCAAAAGACGACAGACCACGCGAAAAATTACGATACACCGGTGCAGAAAACCTCAGTCATTCGGAATTGCTGGCCATCCTAATTCAGAATGGAACCCGTCAGAAATCTGCTATAGACCTGGCCAAAGAAGTGCTGAAACTGGGGAAGGATAACCTCGTGGAACTGGGCAAGCTCAGTGTAAAGGATCTCATGTCCATTAAAGGTATCGGGGAAGCTAAGGCCATCACTATTGCCGCGGCACTTGAACTGGGCCGCCGCCAACAGGCAGCCGCTCCCCTGCCCCGCGAACTGGTCAGAAGCAGCCAGGATATTGCCAGTATACTCCAGGCCCGTTTCAGTCACCTGCGGCACGAAGTGTTTGCCGTACTCTACCTCAACCGGGCCAATAAAATCAAACAACTGGAAGTGGTCAGTGAAGGAGGAATCACCGGCACTGTAGCCGATCCCCGTATCATTCTCCGCAAAGCCCTTGAACAGGATGCCGTCAGCCTTGTTCTCTGTCACAACCACCCTTCCGGCAGCCTCCGCCCCAGCCGTGCCGACGAACAACTCACCCTGAAGATCAAAGAAGCCGCCTCCTTCCTCGACATTACCGTCCTTGACCATATCATCGTGAGCGAAGAAGGGTATTTTAGTTTTGCGGATGAAGGACTGATCTAGTTAGTAGTTAGGAGATAGTAGTTAGTAGTCGGCGTGATAGGCGAAAAGGATGAAAGAATAGAAAAAGTAAAAGAGTTGAAAAAAATAAAAACAAGGTTATGGGTTATTATAAAGATTTACTGGCCTATAAAAAAGGATATGAGTTAGCTATGAAAATATTTCAGCTGACCAAGCGGTTTCCGCCAGAAGAAAGATATTCACTTACCGATCAGATAAGAAGATCTTCCAGGTCAGTTTGTACCAATATTGCAGAAGGCTACCGTCGAAGAAGATATAAGGATTATTTTATCAGTAAACTGAATGACGCGGAAACTGAAAATACAGAAACACAGGTCTGGCTCGACTTCTGTTTAGATTGCGGATACATAAATCAAGAGGAACATAATACTCTTTCTGGGTTAAACGAAGAAACCGGCAAATTGAATAATTATATGATCAACAACCCAGATAAATTCCGCTGAAAACCCAACATCTTTATTTTAAGCTATTCTCCTTAGAAAGGGCTGTTGACTACTAACTACTAACTACTAACTAGTTAAGCTTGTGCCGTAGGTCCCCCAAAATTAAAAGGCAACGGTATCTCCTCCAGATCCTTGATCGGGCCGTTTAGTGATTCGTACTTCTGGATATTTTCTGTCATTGCTTTCATCAACCGCTTGGCATGCTGCGGAGTGAGAATGATCCTCGACTTTACTTTACTCTTGGGTGTGCCGGGCATAACGTTTACGAAATCCACGACAAACTCCGCATGTGAATGGGTAATGATCGCGAGGTTGGCATAAGTACCTTCTGCTACTTCCTCGGATATTTCGATATTGAGCATATTGGGCTGATCAGGCTGTTCCATATTGGTTATTTGAAGCAAAAGTAGTAAGACGGGGTCAATTTCTGATACGAAGCTTAACGCTACAACAGACAAAGAAAAAGGGCTGTACAAATTGTACAGCCCTTTTATAAAAATCATATCCGAATGATTAACGGGGACCAGTATATTCCCATTTTTCATCAAAAGTAGTACGGATGAAATCCGGGCCGGGGGCGCCAGAGTTCGGCTGTACCATAAAGTATTTGATTAAAATGTCTTTATTACCCTGTACCGCATTTATACCAGAAGGATCCAGAACGGCACGACGGGTATTGGATGAGGCATAGTTAGGCGCACCGGAACCAGACGCAGGTGATCCCAGGTTAGTAGCAGCCCTGGAAGGATCGCCATAATAGTTCCATACACTGGCAATTGCACCAGTAGCCGGGTCAAAATTCACAACCAGACCAAATGAACCATAACCTGTATTACCGGCAGCTGTGGTATTATAAAGGGCATGACCGCATGAACCCCAGATGGTATTATCCACTGCGATACACTGGGTAGCACCGGTAGTAACCAGTTGCAATTCCCAGGCACCAGGATAAGCATCTAACCAGGGATCACTATAACCCGGCTGGTTAGTCCACTGAACCAGGTTGGGGGTGATTATATCAATAACAGGTCCGGTAACAGCATAAGAACCATCATATTCGTTCTTAGCGCCAATTTCCACTACCAGTGATTTGTTATTAGAGATAGAACCATCTGCACTAACAGAAGTGATCGTGAAAGCGATCGCATACAGGGAGCTGGCATCCAGCAGCTGAGCGTTGGGGATGTTAATATAAATCTGCTTGGCAAATTCACCACTGTTGAACTGGAAAGTATAAGTACCACCCATACCACCTACACGGGGGGCTTCAGACTCAAGTGTATACCAGGCAGTAGGCAGATTGATATAATTAGGATCAGCTGCTCTTACAGCGGCTGTATCGTCTTTTACCACTACCGTGGTTACAGTGTTCAACGCGGCATTATTAGCTGCATCCTTACGGAGATCGCAAACCAGTACTCGCTGGGGAGTCGATACGAAATCAATTGGATTCTTAAAGATTTCAGCCGGACTGCCGCCACCGATGATTTTTACAAATGTTTTTCCTTCATCACCCAGGGGTGTTACTTCCTTTTTGATACAGGAAGTAAAAGCAACCACGGTGAAAAGCAGAAAAAACAAGGAATATTTCTTTTGCATTGTCTTAGTTTTTTGAATTAACAAGTTGTTTTACTGATCCCACCAGATTTTAGAATCCTGTGTATCACCACCGGGTAACAAACCAGCAGCTGCAGTTACAGCAGCGGTATTGGAACCATATGCAGTTTGCCCATAAGTGTACCTGCGGGGGATTTGTTTGGAACTGTTCGTTGCATCAATAGCAGGAGTCAGCACAGGGAAACCTGTTCTTCTCCAGATATTCCAGCCTCTCATTCCATCAGGATAACCGGCTATATATTGCTGAATCGCCAGTTTCTGAATATTGGCAGCGGTTCCGGCGGGACTTGACAACACCACACTGGATTGGGTAAAATAACTGGCAGCCGGAGCAGCCAGACCCCATTGTGCAAAAGAAGCATTGATACCCGCCTGATATAAGGAAGTCATGTTCTCAGAAGTCCATCCACGGTCAGCGGCTTCAGCGCGGGCCAGAAATACTTCAGCCGCACTTAACAACATGACTTTGCCACTCTGGGTTCTATAATCACCACGGAGTACACGTGCCCATCCTGGATTAACCTGAGTCCATGGGTCTACAAAGCTACGTAAGCGGCCATAAGGCACACCCAGACTGGAGGGCAGGTTCCAGTCAGAATTACTCACATTCTGATCTTCTGTCAGACCACCGAATGCATTCTGACGTCCGTCACCAACATTCGCCATCAGGGCGGTCATGGTATTGCTTTCGCCAAAGTCTTTACGACCATCGTACAGGCTGTACCAGGAAGACCTGAAGTTTCCACCGGGGAAAGCCACTTCAAAATTATCTGCATTGTCAGTGATATAACCTGCTGGATCAGTTAAAGCAGCATTGAACTGCTGGGCTGCATAACCACTGGCAGCAGGGAATTTCTTCGTCAGCTGTAGTGCCAGACGCATACGCAGGGATGTGGCAAATTTTCTCCACTTGGCAGTACTTCCTTTGTAAAGGATATCACCAGTAATTGCGGAAGAAGTATTGAACGCTGCAGATGCCTGGGTCAGTTCCTGGATCAGGGCCGGGTAAATATCAGCCTGCTTATCGAAAGCAGGTGTACTGTTACCAATAAGCGCCTGAGAATAGGGAACATCACCCCAACGGTCAGTGATATGGGCATAAATATAGGCTTTCAGAATACGGGCCACCTGCGTCATATTATTGCTGGTGTTGGTATTGATGATATTCTGAAGATCATACAAAGAACCGGAGTATTCTCCTTCAAAATTGATCTGGGGAAGGGAATACAGGGATACATCGGTATACTGTGTTTCAGAAAAGTACTGGCAGTAGAGAGCTGCACGTGTATTGGAACCATAACCGGACAGACCGGCTTCCACGTTGGTCAGCAGGGCCGAAAGGATCGGGCTGCCCGTTACCCCGGGGTCTACATTGGTATTCCCGAAGTCGGAGGAATACCGCTTACAACTGGTAAATAACAAACCCAGGGCAAGAGGAAGCACCACCAAACGTTGCATGCTTATCTTTCTCATATTAATCATTTTAGGTTTTATATACTTAAACAAAGTCAAATTAGAATCCGAATTTCAGGTTGAAACCCCAGCCTCTTGTACCGGGCATATTTCCTCTTTCACCACTGATATTACTAATCTCTGAAGGATCGAAGTCATTGGTTTTTGCATAGATCAGCACCGGGTTGCGGGCAGTCAGTGAAAAACTTGCTTTAGTCGCCCAATTCAGGAAACTGATTTTGCTAACCGGCAGGTTGTAACCAATAGAAACTTCACGGAGTTTGATGAACGTCAGATCGTAAACGAAGAAGTCCATCGCCCTGTTATTGTATAAACCATGGAAATAATCCTGGGCTTCTACATAATAGTCAACCGGACGACCGTTGGCATCCACACCAAATACGTGTACACCACCACCATCAGCTACTAAATCACGAATCGGATTTCCTTTGTCATTGGTTGTCGCTGTACGGGCAGTCAGACCAGAATAACTTCCCCACATATCAGACAGGGAGAAGAATTTACCACCAATCTGTCCATCCGCGTTGGCAGACAGGATAAAGTTTTTGTACTCAACCGTAGTTTGTGCACCAAATGTATGCTTGGGCAGTACACTACCATAGTTAACGGAAGGATCATTTACGTATAAACCATTGGCATCCAGAATTGGTTGGCCATTGATACGTTTGATACCATTACCGAAGAGCAGACCCCAGTCATAACCTACTTTGTGAAGCATGTATGGACCGGTTGCACCCCATCCACCATCAATTCCGGTAGTTTGTGTAATGCCAGGTCCGAGATCTTTTACTTTATTCTCAGACAGGATACCCCAGTTGGCATTCAGTTCCCATTTCACGGCGCTGTTCCAAACCGGGCGGCCCATTAATTTAAAGTTCATACCACGTTTGGTGATCAGACCAGCGTTGGTCAGATAACCGGTAAATCCGCTGGCACCATTGATAGCCAGGGTAGTAGCGAAGTCTTTATCATCACCCAACCAGTAAGTGAAGGAAGTACCAATCCTGTTTCTCAGGAATTGCAGGTCGATACCAACTTCCTTCTGAGTGGTTACGAAACCACGGATATTCGGGTCTACTAATACATCCGGTGTGCCCATCAGAATATTTCCGTTCCATTGTACGGACTGAACGCCATAAGCGAAACCGGGATAAGCATACGTTCCAACTCCACCTGGAATCTGACCGATTGAAGCACGAAGCTTACCAAAACTCAACCATTTGGCATTAGGCAGCAATTTGCTGAATGTGAAGAAAAGACCACCTGCCTTCGATGCAACAAACGGCTTGCTCGACGGTAAGTCGGACATCCAATCCTGGCGTAAAGTAAGATCCAGTCCTAACATATCATTATACGCTACTGAACCTGTGAAGAACAGGGCACTGTAACGATAGTCAGAGCGGCTGTTTTCTACAGTAGGCTGATCTTTCGAGTTACTAATAGCATACAAATTAGGTACACTCAGACCATTCACTGTTCTGGCTTTGTTTCCTTTAATCAGCTGACGGAAAATATCCGTACCACCAGTAGCGTTTACTGAGAATTTTTTGAAGGTCTTGTTGTAATTAACCGTCAACTCCATATTGGTTCTGTTGGCATTGGAAGTAGATGTTTCATAATAACCACGGCATTCGCCACAGTTACCGGTAGTCTGCGTTCCACTCTCCAGCAGATCAGAAGAATATTTGGTTTCGTTCCATATCATGTTGCTGGATTTACGGTAAGTACCTTTTACACGTAAAGCTTTACTGATCTGATAGCTCAGGGAGATATCTCCGAAATAACGGTCAGTCTGGGTCAGGGGCTTCACGAGATCAAACCACTTGTAGAAATTATACCAGTAGTTACCTGCATAGAACGTTTTCTCATTATTGGGATCATAAGTAGTAGGGTTGTTGTGGTTCCAGCTGGACCAGATGCCAGAGGGAGTACGCAGATCCTTCAGTTCCTTAATGATATTCATATCCAGGTTACGGTGAAACCACTGGTTGAATGAACCGGTAGTCTGGTTGGAATACTGGTCATCAAATTCACCATTCAGAATCTGAGTGGCGTAGTTGAAGTTGATCGCAGCAGTCAGCTTCTTAGTCAGTTCAATAGAACCACTCATATTAAATACGTTCTTTTTCAACCGCGTGGTTGGTACAAGACCTTTTGCATCCACATTATTGAAACCTAAACGTAATGATACATTATCAGTTGCTTTAGAGAAACTCACTGAGTTATTCAGCACCACCCCGTTGTCATAATAGTCACGGGCGTTATTGGGCTGGGCTACCAGGGAAGTAGTGGTACCGGCATAGCGGTGACCATCATACCAGGAGTACCAGGGAATATATTCCTGGCCTACCATACGGGGACCCCAGCTGGCATCATCGGAATAGTCATGATAATATTTACCACTCAGCTGCTTCCAGAGTTCCGGATCGCCGGCTTTCCACTCATACTTGATCATATCCTGAGTGTTACCACCAGCATAGGAATTCTGGTAGTTGGGGAGGATATATACTTTATCCAATTGAGCACCGAGATTCACCTCAATACCCACACCCTTGGCAAATTTCTTAGCTTTTTTCAGTGTAATTACAATGGCTCCACGTGCACCCTGCGGACCGAAGATCGCAGAAGCAGCAGGTCCCTGTAATACAGTCAGGTCTTCCACATCATCCATGTTCACATCGTTGATGTTGGGGAGGATCGTACCATCTACTACGTAGATAGGTTCACCACCACCACCAAAACCAGTTTCACCACGAAGACGGAGAGAACCCGTACCGGAATTACCCAGCTTGGCAGAAGACTGGCTTCTTACCTGCAGACCTGATACTTTACCCGCAAGGGCATTGTTCAGGTTGGTCTGACGGATGGTGTTCAGTTGCTCACCGGTAACCACCTGCGTGTTGGTAGAAACGTTCCGTAAGGACTTTTTCATACCATAAGCACTGGTTACAATTACCTCAGTACCGGTAGTTGCTTTAGATTTCGCCTGAATGGCTACAGAGTTACCAGCACCAACCGTCACTTCGATGGTTTCGATGTTGGTACCAGACACCACCAGTACGTCGCCGGTATTGGCTAAAATGCTGAATTTGCCGGAGTTATCGGCGGCAACACCCGTACGAACTCCTTTAATCCTTACAGATGCGCCGGGCACAGCGTCGCCCTTTTCATCGGTCACAGTTCCGGAAATTGTCCGGTTTTGACCGAATGCTAATACAGAAAAAAGCATTAGCATCGTAAACAGTGATGCAATTTTTCTCATGTTAACGTTAATTTTTAAAATTAAAAAGCATTGATAATCAGGGAAATCCGATAAATCTTCAAGGGTAAGGATGCTTATCAAAGACAGAAATGCCTTAGAAAATGCTGCGGCAAGTTAATTTTTTTTTTAACAAATAGTTAAAAATTGATCAAAAAATATTGATACTGATAGTATTGATAATTATTGGAATATGTATCGCAACTGTAACTTAAACAGGGATCCGGCTTTCCCGACCGACCCCTCTCCCTCATCTGTTGCATACTTTTTTTCCAAAAAAAGCGTTTGGGCCCATTTTGCCCAAATCGTCAGACGATCACCGGCATCCAGCTGTACATTAATATAATACCGAAATCCCTTTCCTGAAAAAGCCGGGATGGAATAATTATACAGCACATCATTTTCATAGGCATAAATTCTTGAATTATAACCATCTGTCTCCCCATATTGAAGCCTTAACCCGCCCGACCAGGGCTTCATCAGGGGTTTATAAAGTAAATCAAGTAATCCAAGAAACCCACTCTCTGCTTCCACCCCTCCCCGGTTATACCAAACCAGCTCCACCCGGCTCCTGAATGTCCACATTGCTGAAACCTTATAATTTAATTGCGTACGCCAGCTTTCCCGTGCAATCAGGCCGGTAACGTGTAATATGGCCGTATCACCTGCCTCATTTCCTGTTTTTGTTTCCCGCCGGTATCTGGTATATAGAAGGGTCTCCCGGTTTGGGGAGTAACTCAGTTGTATCACCCAGTCCTTACCCCCACCTGGTGCATCCACCCGGTACTTCAGCCAGGGGAAGCGGTAAAAATCAAGATACCCGTCCAGCTTCCACCCTGTATAAGGCCGGATACTGATCCCCATATAAAAACCGGTTTCGTTGGATGGCAGCGTATTCTCCGTAAAAGCATTTCCCTGCACCGATTGGTAGGCGGGAGAAAGTTTTCGGTGCATGAAAGAAAGATCCACTTTGTTATCGGTACTGACCAATATTCCGTTGAGCAAACTAGCATATCCTGCCTGATCAATAGCGGCTTCCCCAAAAAAATGCAGGTTCCGCCAGGTATAACTGTAATCAATAGATGTATTTTTCCATTCCCTCCCCCGCCAGGCGAATAAGTTATACGGCTCTGGTCTTTTTTGCAACGGTTTATCATACCGGTAATACACCATGTTCCACCCAATATGTCCCTGCCGCAACCGGTACTGAAAATTTCCACCCGCAGAGAATTGTGAAAGATTATGACGGTCTTCCAGTTCGCTGTTATTTCGATGATACCCTCCTGTCAGCAATGAACTCACATAGTCTTCCTGATTTACCGTATCCGCATTTATATTGGAACTTAATTTTCTTAATGAAACAAAAACCGTCGACTCCAGTTTTCCTTTCCTGATCGTAATACCTAACCCCCGTTGAAAATTAAATTCACCCGCCGAATGATAGGGACGCAACACCGCAGATTGTCTTTTAACAGCGGTTATCGCCGTACTTTTTTTAAACGCCAGGCTTTGCCATTGGATCAGTCCCTGTCCCAGATTGACCGTAAAATCGCCAATGGCCAGCGATTGAATAATGCCTAATCGCCTTGCGAAGAGATGTACTGAATAAAAATCAAATCCTGCCTTCTGCCTTCCTTTAAAAAAGGATTCTCCTGCATCTTTATCACCGGTTATTCCGTACTGCAGACTGTTTTTAAACCGGTAAGTATACCGGAACATCAATTGTAAAGGACTTCCCTGGTAGCCGTTTTCCTCTGCCCTTTTTTTATACTCTATCCCTTTTTCAAGCAACTGGCCCATGCGTAATAATAACTGATGTTCCCCTTGTCTGAATCGCTGACCGGTTTCTGCAGCCATCGACATAACCGCACCAATTTTCAGATAAGGTAAAAGTTGCCGGATAGTAGCCAGGTCCCATCCAGGAATGGCCTGCAACTCCAGCAAATGAAGGAGCTTCCCGGTTAACCGGCGGTAGTTTATAAAAGAAGTTATCTGCAACTCATTGAGCAATGCCAGTTGTCTTAACTCCTCCGCTCCGGCTTCGTTCAGATTGACCGGATGCCTGCGAAAATGTTCCAGTTCCTGAATTTGCTGATCATCCTCTGTATCGGATTCGGTTTCCGCTGCCAGGTTTTCGAGTTGTTGTTCAGGCACTTCCTGAGCGCGGGAAACAACAGTATGGATCAAACTCAATAGCAGCAAAATGATTGGTACTTTTTTCATACTGCTATTTTTTAAATTGAAATAAAATTCCCGTTCCCGGTGTAAACCCCAGCTGCGGATGAAAAGAAACAAATACATCAAAGCGGCAACGGCTCATTTGAAATCCGGCACCAGCCCAGGTGACTGAGGTGCCGGTCCCCATACCCGCCCGCAGCAATAAACGGGTTGCCGGTTTGTACTGAAAACAGACGGAGACAGAAGCGGATTGCTCTTCTTCTTTGATGATTTCTGCACTGAAATAAAAAACGGAGGATGCTTCATACCCTAAACCAAAGACATAAACAGCCGGCAGCTTTTCCGTTTTCCCAATGCCCCACTTTCCACTGACGGGATTGATCAATTGTAATCCCGTATGCAGTTCACTGGTTACATGAAGTAGTAATCCGGCTTCCACACCCGGCATGCCGGTCTGTCCATATCCGTCGATCCGGATACTGTTATAGGTAAAACAAAGACCGGCCGACAATTTTGTTCCAAGGTTCCGGGCAAAAGAAAGTCCGAATTGTCGCTGTGTATACCCCTCATCGCCCCGGAGATCCCCTTTTATACCCAACGTTCCGGACGGAACCGGGAAAGCGGCCAGTAATTGGTACCGGCTGAGCGCGGACAATAAGTAAGGGCGCATTCCCGTAACACCCACACCGGGAACTTTGAGCGAAGCCAGGGCCGCAGTCTGTTGAAATCCGGAAAACAGGTCAGCCTGAGATTGACTATAGGCCCCGGTACCGATATATACCTGTTGCGTAAGGTCGGCTTGCTGGGAAACTGCCGTTTTGGGCAGACAGGCGCTGATGAACAGCGCAGATAGGATTGTTCTGATCATTTGATAAGGTTTTGGTCGAATTTATTACGGATAAAATGTGAGAAAATAACCGTCGCCGAATATTTATTCACACTCCGCCGTACCCGGGCAAAACCTACCTTTGCGCCATGCAAATTTTAGACGGTAAGAAAGCTTCCCAGGCTATCCGGGACGAACTGAAAATTGAAGTAGCCCAACAAAATGCCGAGGGCAAAAAAATACCTCACCTGGCGGCGATCCTGGTGGGGAATAACGGGGCCAGTTCCACCTATGTGGCAGCCAAAGTAAAAGCCTGTGAGGAAGTGGGTTTCAAATCCACCCTGATCCATTATGAAGAAACGATCAGTGAAACCAAACTGCTGGATAAAATCCGTGATCTGAACACCGATCCGGATATTGATGGCATCCTGGTGCAGCTGCCCCTGCCCAAACATATTTCTGACGAAGAAGTGATCAACAGTATCGATCCCGATAAAGATGTGGATGGCTTTCACCCGATCAATGTCGGGTACATGGTACAGGGTCTGCCCACTTTTGTACCGGCTACCCCGCATGGCATTATGTTATTACTCGAACATTTCAAAGTAGAAACCAAAGGGAAGCATGCCGTGGTCGTCGGCCGCAGCAATATAGTAGGCCGCCCGATGAGCATTTTGTTAAGCGGCAATACCAACCCTGGTAACTGCACCGTCACTATTTGTCATTCGCAGACCAAAAACATTAAGGAATTCTGTCTCCAGGCAGATATCATTGTGGCCGCGCTGGGCAAACCGGATTTTATTACTGCGGATATGGTTAAAGAAGGCGCGATTGTGATTGATGTGGGCATCACCCGTGTGGAAGATGCCACAAAAAAAAGTGGCTTTAAATTAAAAGGCGATGTGGATTATGAAAATGTAGCGCCGAAATGTTCCTGGATCACCCCCGTACCAGGTGGTGTAGGCCCCATGACCATTGCTGCCCTGATGAAGAACACGTACCGTTCCTGCAGTCAGAAAAATTAAGTTTTTTTAAAATGAATGAAGTGAAGAATGACATGGTGGCGCTTCCGGTAATGGAACATTTTTATACCCTGCAGGGCGAAGGCTTTCACCAGGGAAGAGCCGCCTATTTTATCCGGTTAGGAGGTTGTGATGTAGGCTGCGTGTGGTGCGATGTAAAAGACAGCTGGGACGCGGATAAACATCCGAAGTTCTCCGTTGAACAATTAGTGACAGCCGTAAAAAAAACGCCCACCCAACTCGTAGTGATCACTGGTGGTGAACCCCTGATGCATCAACTGGATGAATTAACCATAGCCCTTCAGGCCGCCGGCCTTGAAACCAATATTGAAACCTCCGGTGCTCATCCGCTCAGTGGTCACTGGAACTGGATATGTCTCTCACCGAAAAAATTCAAGGAACCGTTGCCCGGTATTTTACCACATGCACATGAACTGAAAGTGGTGATCTTTAATAAATCAGATTTCGACTGGGCCGAGAAATACGCGGCACTGGTCTCCCCATCCTGCAAACTATACCTGCAACCCGAGTGGGATAAAGCCGCACAGGTTACTCCCCTGATCATCGATTATATAAAGTCCCATCCCCAATGGGAACTGAGTTTGCAGGTGCATAAGTATATTAATGTGCCCTGATTCTTACGTTATGCGAGATATCTTGTTTTGTTGAGCTGTTGTTGTCATGCTGAGCTTGCCGAAGCACTGACGAAGTATTACTTATACACCATTCGACACGCTCAGGGTGACAACGAGCATTTCTGCCATGCCGTGGATGTAGTTTTGTCATGGTGAGCCTGCCTGTCCGGTAGGCAGGCTTGCCGCCCTTCGGTACGCCGGTGAACATTTTTCAGCAACCCTGTGCTTTTTGGTTACGGCTACTCAGGGTGACAATGGCGCACTTGTCATGCTGAGCTTGTCGAAGCACTCCTTTCTTTAACATTTTCCGCTAAAAAGAGGAATAATTTTAGCTTAGCTTCGTTATAGAAATCCCAATTTCCCTGCATGAAGCAAACGCTACTTTTAATTACCGCTTTCTTTTTAATCCAGTCCGGATTTTCCCAGCCCTACGACCCGGGGAAAGTAAATAAAAAAGCCCAGCAATATTTCGACCAGGCTTACGAAAGGGCGGCGGATGGCAATTATGCCAATGCCCTCGGACTCCTGCAACTGGCCGTTAAGACCGATCCCCGCTTTGTGGATGCCTACCTCGCCATGGGGAATCTTTATGGTAAGATGAAGAATTACAAAACCAGTATCGAAAATTACGAAAAAGCCTTTGCCATCGACTCCGGCTATACCCTGCCGGAACGATTGCCCTACAGTGTAAACCTGGCCGGAATCGGCGAATTTGAAAAAGCCCTGGCCGCTGTGAATGAACTCCTGGAAAAAAAGAAACCCAGTAACCCCATCACCCTGGAAAACCTGGGCAAACGAAAACTTTCTTATGAGTTTGCCGTGGAATATGCAAAGAATAATCCGGAGAAAAATTATGTTTTCGCTCCCATGAATATGGGCGACAGTATCAACTCCAATGAATCCGAATATTTTCCCTGCCTCACCGTTGATGGAAAGGAGTTCACGTTTACCCGTAAACTAAATGGAATCAATGAAGATTTCTTTTACAGCGAGCTATACAAAGACAGCAGCTGGAGCCGCTCCAAACCCATGGAGGGCAATGTGAATACGGAGAACAGTGAAGGAGCCCAGAATATTTCACAGGATGGACAATGGCTGGTGTTTACCGGTTGCTACCGCAAGGACGGCATGGGTGGTTGCGACCTGTATATTTCCTATAAAACAGAAAAAGGCTGGAGCGAAGCGATCAATCTTGGGCCTGGTATCAATACCGACCAATGGGATGCACAACCGAGTCTTTCACCTGATAAACGCGAACTCTATTTTGTAAGCCGTCGCTTCGGCGGATTTGGCGGAAGCGATATTTATGTCTGCCGCATGCAGCCTAATGGTCGCTGGGGTAAACCTGAAAATCTCGGGGGTGGCATCAATACACCCGGGGATGAACAATGTCCCTTTAT
>JAKQJH010000170.1 GCA_029561255.1 Bacteroidota bacterium
TGTTTTATCTACTTTGCCCTGTGGCGGACGGATGCCGAGGTCACGGAAATTTTCCTTTTTTGGCGAGCCGGGCAGGCTACCGATATATTTCTCCAGTAATGGACGGATTGTTTCTTCATTAAATGAACCGGTGAAGATGAACGTAAAATCACCGGCATTGGCAAAACGTTCTTTATAGATCTGGAAACTGCGGTCCAGGCTGATCTTATCAAAATCCTCCGGGGTCGGAATTTTTCCGCCACGGGGGTGATTGCCGGTCAGTATTTTTTGTACTTCTCCGCTGAAGAAAATATCAGGGTTGGACGCCACATTCGCATAGAGTTGTTTCTGCCTTGTTTTAAAGGATTCAAACGCTGCGGCATCTTTTCTTGGTGCGGTAAAATAGAGATAGAGGAGCTGCAGCATGGTTTCGGTTTCTTTCGGAATCGTACTGCCGGAAAGGCCCTCACTTAATCCGCTGATATTGGGTGATACAGACGTGTTTTTTCCTTTCAGCATATTTCCCAGGTCGACCGCAGAGAAGGCGCCCACACCACTCTGATTGATAATAGCGGAGGAATGGATGGCCGAATAATAATCCGCGTCTTTGACCAGGGAATGACCGCCCTTACTGAATGCCCTTAACAGGATTTCATCATTCTTAAAGGTTGTCGGTTTCAGCACCACGGTGGCTCCATTTGATAAAAGCAATACAGTAGTGCCTACTTCTTCATCTGTTTTCGTCCGCAGGATCTTCCCGCCTTTGAGCTGGCTGGCATCCATCAGGTTCTTTGCCAGTATTTTTTCTTTATACGGACTGATTGCTGCCGTTTCCACCGAGCTAAGCACGGCTTTTACTTCTTCTGCAGATGGTATTTTGATGCCTTCTTTATCCGGGGCATTCAGCGTGACCACCATATTTTTATTACTGATCCATTGGGCGGCCAGTTGGTTGACTTCCGGGAGTGTTACCGAAGCGAGATATTGTTTTACAAAATCATATTCCCATTCGATACCGGGAATTGGTTCATCCACCAGAAAATTGCGGATATACTCTTCCACATAATTATAGGATTCCTGTTTTTCCCGTTCATTGAATACGCGGTCATAATAACTCAGGATCTGTTTTTTCTGGAGGTCAAATTCAGAAGGGGTGAAACCATGCAGGAGGATACGCCTGTTTTCCTCCGCTAATACATAAAGTGAACGGCGCATACCGGTATCACTTGTATTGGCAAATAGCTGGTATGCGTTCTTGGACCGGGCATAACTTTCGCCATAATAGGATCCGGCACCCACAAAGGGCGGATTGGCCTGCAAGGTCAGTTCCCGGAACCGGTTATTGAGCATACCGGTAAACAACGCTCCGTTCATATAACGCACATAATCCCCCACGGTGGTTTCCGGCAGCGGATCTTTTTTATATAGGATTTCTACAGAAGGAAAGGCGGTTTCCTTGTCCTTGGCCACTACCGTCAGTACTTCATCATGATCCGGCACCGGGAAATTTTCCCGCTTACGGGGCGTGCCCGCGGCAGGAATATCACCAAAAGTTTCACGGATCTTTTGTTCCATATCATTTACATCTACATCGCCAACCACAATGATGGCCTGCAGATCGGGCCGGTACCAATCGGTATAAAACCGCTTCAACGCAGCATGGGTGAAATGCTGCAGGGTTTCGAGTTTGCCGATCGGGAGCCGCTCCGCATACCGGGAACCCTGGTACTGTACCGGCAGGGTTTGTTTTAACATACGCTCATCTGCCCCCCGGCTGAGCCGCCATTCTTCAATCACCACTCCTCTCTCTTTCTCTATTTCAGTGGAATCAAGCAAGGCATTATGCGCCCAGTCCTCCAGTATCTGTAATCCTTTATCCACGAGTCCGGGTTTGTCTGTTGGTACGGGCAACATATACACGGTTTCATCAAAACCGGTATAGGCATTCAGGTCGGCCCCGAATTCCACCCCGATACTTTGCAGGTAGTTTACCAGTTCGTTT
>JAKQJH010000174.1 GCA_029561255.1 Bacteroidota bacterium
AAAGGCCAGTACCCAGATTTGTTTTTTCATACAGGCAATTATAAGTCCACCCAGGCCCCGTTCTCTTTTAATAAATTAATCAGTTCTTCCACGGCCACTTCACTGTTTACATTCCGTTTGACCACTTCTTTTCCTTTATAAAGTGTGATTTTACCGGGTCCGCTTCCCACATAACCAAAATCAGCATCCGCCATTTCACCCGGACCATTGACGATACAGCCCATGATCGCAATCTTAAGCCCTTTAAGATGATTGGTAACCGCCCGGATCTTTGCGGTGGTTTCCTGGAGGTCGAAGAGGGTGCGGCCACAGCTGGGACAACTGATATATTCTGTTTTTGAAATCCGGCAACGGGTGGCCTGAAGTATACTGAAAGCCGTATTATTGGTAAACTGGTAACTATTCTGTACCGGCAAATAGGTTCTGCCCTTTGCCTGTACGGTATCCATTTTGGCAGTACGGGTATAGCCCAGGCAGATACCATCACCCATTCCATCAAGTAACAACGCACCAGTTTCAGCAGCAAAATGAATCAGGTGCTCATCGGGTGTTTGCGCCGGACTATCAGTCACCAGCACCACCGGGTTCAGTATTTCCCGTTGCTGTAATTCCACAAACATGCGGCGAACGGACTGCATTGCGTTTGAATTCGTGCTGCTCAGACAGAGTACCACCGCCGGATCATTGGCCAGCACTTCCAGATGGGTATAATCGTTCAACTGGTTGTCATCACTGTAACAATCAAACATCACAAAATTCAACTGGTCGCTTTTTGTTTCCGCCGTTGCATATCCTGCCGCATCAAAAATCGGGTAGTACGTAGCGGGGGATGCTGCCGAGGACCAGGCATCCGGGTATACGATCACTTTAACCGTACCGGGTAATTCAAAGTCCAGCAACTGGTTGCCGGTAAAGAGATAATCCGCCGCTGCATCACTGATCGTCCATTTATCCGTTACCGCATTATAGGTATATCCGGCACTTTGCAGATCAGCCGGAGTGATTTTTTCTATTTTACTCAGATCAGCTACCACCACGGGCACCTGTTTGCCGCCAATATTACTGACAGCAATTGTTTCCCTTCGTTTGTATTCAAAAGGAGAATAAGTAAGTTTTTCGATAGCCGGTACGACTACTCCTCCCGGCGTTTTCTGGTGCAACTGGTAACGGCTGACCAGGTCTTTGCAAACCGGTATTTCAAATTCAGGATCTTCGGTCAGGGAAACACGGATCGTATCTCCGATGCCATCTTCCAGTAAAGTACCGATGCCCACCGCACTTTTGATCCGGCCATCTTCGCCATCTCCGGC
>JAKQJH010000187.1 GCA_029561255.1 Bacteroidota bacterium
GACTTGTCGCCTTTGATGTACCACATGTCAAAAAACTCCGTTCCCGTCCATGTATGCTCACGGCTGATGGCTTTCGCACTGTCGCGTGAGGACGAGAATATCAGGCCGCCATCAAAACTGGTGCTGCTAAAATCATAGCCGGCACTGTTGAAATCCAAGTTCTTAACTGTATAGCGGTCTCGGCTCAATAAAAACTGGCCGTAATCCGAACACGCTTTCATCTCATTCGTACTTCTGCGGTCCTCCGGTACTTCTTCCTTGTACTTCGCATACCATTTGGCCGCCTCATCATACTTCCCGTTTACCTGCTGCATCTGCGCCAGGTATAACTTATACTTCGGCTCTACTTCGCCTTTTCCTACCGCTTTGCCATACCAGTATTCTGCCTTGTCGTATTTTGACGTCAAACGGTAGCAGTCCCCTAAGTGGGCCATCGCACGTGCGCTGTCGTGCTTCTCCAGGTACTTCTCATATAAAGGTATCGCTTCGTGATACGCTAACGAATTATAGAGCTTCTCCGCTTTGCTGTAGCCTCCTATCTCAGGTGCCTTCGTCCCGCCTCCTTCAATGTCCTGACCTTGCATAAAGCTTATGCTTAGTAATAACAGCAACGCTGTCAATACTTCTTTGCTCTTCGCTAATAGTGTTGGTATTGTATTCATATTTTTAGCTGTATTCTTGATTTGTTCGTTTTACTTCTTCTTATTCATGCTGTTTAAAAATATCGCGGTGTCACCACTTTCTTCTTCTCAAACGCAAAGTCGTATCCTAAGATAATCTCATGGCTCCCGCGGTTAAAGTTTGCCAGTTTTGTCAACGTATAGTCATAGCCGTAACCTATCATCAGTTGTTTCGTCGGCCAAACCTCCAGCATGAAATCAAAACTGTCCGGTCCCGTCAACTTGATGCCTTCGTTCTTGTTGCTAAACGATGTACGGTACTGACCGCCTATGTTAACCCGGTCATAAATCAGTAAGCTCAGGTTGAAATCCATCGTGTGCGGTATCTGCGACTGTGCATTCGCCAGATAACGATACTGTATCTGTGGACGGATCTTCAACACCTTGCCCGCCGGGATTACACCGCCGGCCATCAGCACCATATGCGCCGTTCGTTTCGCATCTGAGCCTAACTGGTTCTTAGCCGTCAAATCGCCTTTAATAAAGTTCGGTACACTTGCTCCAAAGTAAAAGTTCGGATGGTAAATATATAAACCTGCTCCTACATCCGGTAAAATACGGCTAACGTTCTGAGAAAAGGCAGGGTCATTAGGGTCCGTCAGCAAAGCATCCTGAGCATTCAGCTTATACCACAGCAAACCCGCATTCAACCCAAGGCTCAGCTTTACCTTCTTACCTAAATGTAAACGGTACGCATACGTCATCTGAAACTGGTTCTTGTGCTCCAACCCTAAACGGTCGTTCACATACCAGAAACCTAACGCAAAATGCTCGTTCTTCAAAGGACTGTGAATACTGAAACTCGTCGTCTTCGGTGCACCTGCTATCCCGCCGTTCTTCCCACCACTCCACTGGTCGCGGTACAAGGCTCGGATACTTAATACCTCACGCGCTCCTGTATAGGCCGCATTCTGTGGCAATTTATTATACATAAACTGCGTGTACTGTGCATCCTGCTGACCATACGATACGCCCGAAAATACTGTTACAAAAAACAGCATTACCAGAATTCTTTGTGTTAGCTCTTTTATCATCGCTTTTACTTTTGCTTTTATTTTTATCTTTTT
>JAKQJH010000088.1 GCA_029561255.1 Bacteroidota bacterium
CGCGGTAATTCACCCGTTGGTTTATTATGGCGCATGGAAGGACTGGATATTCCCAATCCCAATCACTTTGCCATGCCCGGTAACAGCGGCGGTGGCATCTCCATCCTCAGCGCCCAGGTATTAGCCAATTCTGATTTTGTCACCGCTGCCTTCGCCGCAGAATATGGCAATGCCGTCAGCGGTGTCTTTGACCTGCACCTGCGCAAAGGCAATAATGAAAAAAGAGAATACAGTTTACAGGCTGGTGTGCTCGGACTCAATGCCTCCCTCGAAGGACCTTTCTCCAAAAAATACAAAGGATCCTACCTGGTCAATTACCGGTATTCCACCCTCAGTCTGTTGACCAAACTGGGCGTGATTGATAATAACGGCATTACCAATTTCCAGGATCTCTCATATAATATCAATCTGCCTGCGGGCCGTGCCGGCAACTTCACCCTGTTTGGTTTCAATGGCCGTAGTGATCAATTCTATGAAGCCGATAAAGATTCCAGCAAATGGGAAAGCCGTTCGGACCGTTACTCCTTTAATTTCTTTTCACATGCTTCTATGAACGGGATGACGCATACCATCAAGGGCAACAAATGGAACCTGAAGACCGGCATTGGTCTTTCCAGCACCCGCACCGGATTTAAAGAACACATGTACCAGGATGATCTCACCAAAATTCCCACCTGGCTCGATCAATATAATACCCGTAAATGGGTGCTGAACAGTACGATCAATTATAAATTCAGCAAGCAGTTATTACTCCGTGCCGGTATCATTGGTACGCTGGTAAAATATAATGTCAACCAATCCCTCCCGGAACATGATGGTGACCCGCTTGAAGTACGTGTGAATACAAGTGGCAACAGTTCGATGCAACAGGCTTTTGCACAGGCGCAGTATCGTCCTTCTGAAAAAATAACCCTGCAGGCTGGTATGCATTATTTACGGGTGGCGCATAATAACAGTAATGCGGCCGAGCCCCGTGCATCCCTGAAGTGGAATATCAATAAGCGGAGTGGATTAGCGTTCGGTTATGGTTTACACAGCCAGGCACAGACCTGGGGATTGTATTTTGTTCAGCAGGAACAGCCTGATGGTTCCTTTGTATTGCCGAATAAAAACCTCGGACTCACCCGTGCCCATCATTATGTATTATCCTACAACTACCGGCTGGCTCCCAATCTGCAGATAAAAGCGGAACTCTATTACCAGGACCTGTTCAATGTACCCGTGTCGGTATATGACAGCAGTACCTTGTCTGCCCTGAATATTGAATTCAATTACCTCAGTGATCCCATGATCAACAAGGGTAATGGCCGCAACCAGGGACTGGAGATTTCCATTGAGCGTTACCTGCACCATGATTTCTACCTGACACTCACCAATTCATTTTACCAGTCAAAGTATAAAGCACTGGATGGGGTGGAACGCAATACCCGTTTTAATGGCAATCATATCAGCACCCTGATTGCCGGAAAGGATTTTGTGAATGAGCGGAAATCAAAAACTATCGGGCTGCATATCAAGACTATTTATGCCGGTGGTCTACGAAATACACCGATTGATGCAGCCGCCTCTTCAGCAGCCGGTTATGCGGTCTTCCTGGAAAAACAGGCATTCACGTTGCAGAACCCGGATTATTTCCGGACAGATATCCGCGCCAGTATCAAGTGGAACCGGAGGAAGGTCACCAGTACCTTATCTCTCGATATCCAGAATGTCAGCAACCGGCAGAATGTATTCGCCCAGGGCTGGGATGCCGAAAAAAACAAGATCGTCACGTATTACCAGATGGGCTTACTTCCCATTCTCAATTATAAAATTGAATTCTAATCATTATCATTCTTCGTTAAAAACAACAGTCATGAAAAAAAACAGCTTATCCTTTTTGTTAATCGCCTTAATGGCTTTCTTCTCTTCCTGCGAAAAAGTAGTCGGCGACGGACCGGTCGTGCAGCAAATTATTCCTGTTTCCGGTTTTTCTAAATTATCTGTGTCGGTTCAGAGTCGTGTGAATTACAGCATCGGACCGGATTACAGAGTAGAAGTAATGGCCCAGCAGAATATCATTGATATCCTTCGTTTTGAAAAAAGCGGGGAGGAGCTCACGATTAAACTCAAACCCGGTGTATGGATTAAAAAGAATGAAGAGATCATCGTAAACATTACGGCACCGGATCTGAAAGCAGTCAACCTGAGTGGTTCCGGCAATGTATTAGTCTCCGGTCCGCTCGCCGGCACGAATCTCGATCTCAAAGTCAGTGGTTCAGGTAACCTGGAAGTCCAGCAGGCCACACTCACTGACCAGCTCATCGGCAATGTCAGCGGATCCGGTTCCATCACCGTCTTCACCGGCAGTACCCTCAATGAAAACCTGAAGATCAGCGGTAGTGGCAATATCCAGCTCACCGGTGTGCAGGCAAGCAAAGCCACTACGGATATCAGTGGTTCAGGAAATATAAAAGTGAAAGTATCACAAACACTCGATGCACATATTTCTGGCAGCGGGTCAGTGTATTATCTGGGGAGCCCGGTTATTAGTAGTCATGTGTCGGGATCGGGCGGTGTAAGGCAGCTGTAGGGATACCTCTCCCGTTACGTCGACTTCGATACGTCCCGCAAGTATTATTTCTCTTGCCCTGTAATAATACTTTTGCGGGACTACTCCCCGCATATGGCG
>JAKQJH010000247.1 GCA_029561255.1 Bacteroidota bacterium
CGGGCATATTTACGGGCTTCGGTCTGCAGGTTAGTCCCGGTTTTTATAAAAGCGGTTTCATAACCAGCAGTCTGATCAATCTTCAGTTGCGGCTGACAGGTAATCACGATCACCGATTTCTGTTCAACAACCTGACCATCCAGCATAGCAGTGGCGCTGATAAATTTAGGACGCACCATGGCAAATTCCTGACGATAGCTGCCGGTATTATTCATTGTACCAAGGCCGATGGCCTTGAATTCAGCCGCGATAAAATCAGCGGCTTTGTCAATATCCGGGGTGAAGGTCCGGCGGCCACGCATGTCATCGGAGGCGAGGGTCTTTTCGATCCGTTCCACTTCTTTTACATTGATAATATCAAAGCCTTTCTGTGCGGCGAGGGATAATCCTGATGCGGTGAACAGGATTATTGCAATGGATTGTCTGATCATTTGGTTTTTGTTCTGAATAAGACGTTTATAATAATGTCACCCCTACAATTGTGTCACCCCTTCGGGGCTTTGGGTGCTGCCAAAAATCTACTATCTATAATTGTGTCAGCCCTTCGGGCCTTTTCTTCAAAGCAGAAAGACCCCTATTGAAATGACTTTACACTCATCACGAAACCTCGAACCTCCAACCTCCAACTACCTTTAACTCTTTACCCTTAACACGAGACTACTAACTACCGACTACTAACTACGAACTGACTCAGAGGCTCATCATCTCCTTAAACTTCACCGTCTGCCGCCGGCTCACTTCTATTTTCTCGCCGCCTTTCAGGTCGAGTAATAATCCACCGTTAAAATAGGGCTCGATCTTATCGATCATGCGGAGGTTGACGATATGCTTCCGGTTGGCGCGGAAAAAAACTTTTTCATCCAGGCGTTCTTCCAGTGCATTGAGTGATTTTAAGATCAGGGGCTTGTTGGCACCAAAATAAACTTTGGCATAATTGCCCACACTTTCAAACAGGCGGATCTCACTGAGCTTGACAAACCAGCAACGTTCCCCGTCTTTAACAAATACCTGGTCATGCTCAGACAGGATACTGTTATTGACAAATTCGGTTTCGCCACGCTGCTCCCTGCCCTCCGACTGCTGCAGTTTCTGTATCGCATCGGCCAGCCGCTTGGGCTCCACCGGTTTCATCAGGTAATCCAGCGCATTCACCTCAAAGGCCTTCAGGGCAAATTCATGGTGGGCCGTGGTGAAGATCACCTGCGGTGCCTTGTCGAGCTCGGCCAGCATATCAAATCCGGTTTTGCCCGGCATCTGGATATCAAGGAAAATCAGATCCGGCTGCAGGGCTTCGATCTTTGCCAGCGCATCCTCCGCATTTACCGCTTCATCAATTACTTCGACTTCCGGAAATTCCAGAAGCATTTTTCTTAACTCAAGACGCGCAAGCCGTTCGTCATCGATGATTATTGCTTTCATGAAATACTGTTTTGGGGTGGCGTTAAAATCGTTTTATACTTGTACGGGGATCTGCACCCTGGCTTCCACCAGGGATCCGTTGATCTGTTTTATTTCAAAACTGGCTTTCTGACCATAAAGCAGACTGAGCCGGTTAGTGGTACTGGACAACCCAAACCCTTCTTCCGTTGGCTGCCGGCCATCCAGCTGACCGGTATTCTGCACCACCAATTCATGATAATCTCCCTTAAAGGCTGAAATCACTTTTACCAATCCGCCATTGATCTGCTTACTGATTCCATGTTTGATGGCATTCTCCACCAGGGTTTGTAACATCATGGGCGGCACCGGCTGATTCAATGTATCCTCATCAATATCATACTCCACTTTAAGCCGGTCTTCAAACCGCATATTCTCCAGCGCGAGATAATCCTTAATGATCCCCAGTTCCCGTTCCAGCGGCACCGTCTCCAGTTGCTCCGTCTGCATACTGCTGCGCAGAATATTACTGAGCTCGGTCACCGCATTTCTTGCCCGTTGCGGATTTTCATCCACGAGGGCGCGGATACTGTTGAGGGAATTAAAAATAAAATGGGGATTGATATGGGCCTTGATGGTTTTCAGTTCCAGTTCCTTTACCATCGACTCCAGCCGTAAGGTATCCAGTTGCTGTTTCCGGCTCTTGGTCACATAATGATAAATGAAGTAGATAAGGTTCCAGATAAAGAAATACACAAAGAAGTTAAAGACGCCGCTGGCTATCAGCAGTACTTTATTGTCCAGGAATTCATGCTCGCGTTTGTTGAGCAGGTTGAAATGCTGCAGGACCTGCATATAGATCAGTGAACCGATCACGGAAAACAAAAGGGTGATGAGCAGGAAATATAAAAACTGGCGTTCGAGTTTTTTCTGCAGCAGGTCCACATTCAGGATCAGGGAACGCATCAGGTGACTGAGCATGATCCCCAGGATCACAAATATCCCGAGTCGGCCAAATACCTGGGTCAGCTGCTCCCTTGTATTGAGCTGATCAAAAGAATAGGCAAAGAAGATACTGATCAGGGTAAACCCGCCCCAGCCCACTGCCTGAAATAACCAGTACCTTGAATTAGCAAACCACATTTGCTACAAATCTAAAGAAAACGGTCACTTTATGACCCGAATTAATATATCAGTGGTGCATAATGCCTGTAAGTGGACCGGAAAAACCCGTTTAACCGGGTAAACCTTTCAGGCAAATTATTGTTAAACAGCTTTTCCCTCAAACGCCCATTATGACGATCTGAAGGAAAAGAGTACTTTTACAGCACCAAATGTGAACCCATGCAAATCACTCCTGGCCCTCTGTTACAAACTATTGATTCTCCGGATGACTTAAAAAAGCTGCCCCGGGAAAAACTTCACCAGCTCTGCGATGAGTTGCGTCAATATATCATTGATGTGGTAAGTGTACATGGCGGCCATTTTGGGGCCAGTCTGGGTGTGGTGGAACTGACCACGGCCTTGCATTATGTGTACCATACGCCGTATGACCAGCTGGTCTGGGACGTAGGTCACCAGGCTTACGGCCATAAGATTCTGACCGGCCGCCGGGACAATTTCCCCAGCAACCGTAAATACAAAGGATTAAGCGGTTTTCCCAAAAGAAGCGAAAGTGAATATGATACATTCGGGGTAGGACACTCCTCCACGTCTATTTCCGCAGCACTGGGTATGGCCATGGCGGCTAAATACAAAGGCGAAAAAGACCGTAAAGTGGTCGCCGTGATCGGGGATGGTTCCATGACCGCCGGACTGGCTTTCGAAGGCATGAACCATGCGGGTGTCGCGGACTCTGATATGCTGATCATCCTGAATGATAACGGAATCGGCATTGACCCGAATGTGGGTGCGCTGAAAGAATACCTCACTGATATCTCCACCTCTCCCACGTATAATAAAGTGAAAGACGATGTGTGGAAACTGATGGGAAAATTGCCTGTGGGTAAAAACTTTTCCCGGGCCATGGCCCATAAACTGATTGAGGGGATGAAGGGGATGGTCAGCAGCAGTGCCAATCTCTTTGAAGCCCTGAACCTGCGCTATTTTGGCCCGATTGATGGTCATAATGTGGCCAAACTGGTGGATACACTCCGCGATCTGCGTGAAATACCCGGTCCCAAGATCCTGCACGTGATCACGACCAAGGGAAAAGGCTATGCGCTGGCCGAACAGGACCAGACCAAGTGGCATGCACCTGGTTTGTTTGATAAACTGACCGGTGAAATCCAGAAAAAGAAATTTGACATCCCACAGCCTCCCAAATACCAGGATGTGTTTGGTCATACCATGATCGAACTGGCGGAACAGAATGATAAAATATTCGGTATCACCCCCGCTATGCCTTCCGGGTCTTCCCTGAAATTCATGATGGAGAAAATGCCGGACCGCGCATTCGATGTGGGTATTGCCGAACAACATGCCGTGACCCTCAGTGCCGGTATGGCGACCCAGGGACTCAAAGTCTTCTGTAATATCTATTCTTCTTTCATGCAGCGGGCTTTCGATTCCGTGGTACATGATGTGGCAATCCAGAAATTACCGGTTGTCTTTTGTCTTGACCGCGCCGGACTGGTAGGCGATGATGGCCCCACCCATCACGGCTGTTATGATATTGCTTATTTCCGTTGTATTCCCAACCTGGTGATCTGTTCACCCATGAATGAAAGTGAACTGCGTAACCTGATGTATACGGCCCAACTGGAATCTACTAAACTCCCGGTGGTGATCCGTTACCCCCGTGGCGAAGGCATGATGCCAGAGTGGAAGACCCCGATGAAAGAAATTGAAATCGGCAAGGGACGTAAACTCCGGGACGGACAGGATATTGCGGTTCTTTCCTTTGGTCATCCCGGTAATTTTGCCGCGGCGGCTATCCGTGACCTGAAAAACGATGGATTGAATCCGGGTCATTACGATATGCGTTTTGCCAAACCACTGGATGAAGCACTTCTGCATGAAGCCTGCCAGCGTTATGAAAAACTGCTGACGGTGGAAGATGGTACTGTTGAAGGGGGCTTTGGCAGTGCGATCCTGGAATTTATGAACCGCCATGGTTATAAAAACGAAGTGCGGATCCTGGGCATTCCCGACCGGTTGGTTGAGCATGGCACCCCGAAAGAACTGATCCGTGAATGTGGTTATGATGCGGAAGGTATTGCCAGCAGCATCCGGGAAATGATGAAAGAAAAAATTACGGTGTCGACCTTATTAGGTTAATAAACCATACAAAAGAAACAAAGGCTGCCTTTTTACAAGGGCAGCCTTTGCTTTTGTGAATCTATGAATAAAACTAATGCTGAGTGTTATTCAGGTGTACGAATAACTCAGCCAGTTTATTTTCGTTCTTCAGTTTAATATGCTCTTTCTTAAGGATTGCCGTGATCTCGGCATTATAGTCAGGTAATTTCTCTTTGATTCCATCTGCATCCATGGGAATCATCACCAGTTTGTTACCGGGCAGTTCTGCAAAATAGAGCTGCTTGATTTCTTCCGGCAGATTTTTGTCTTTAAAAAGCAGGATGGACTTGGCCCTGCATTTCAGTAATTTAATATCGCCGTCTACCAATACTTCATAAAAAGTCTCGGAGTTGTTGGTCTGGATGGCAGGCAACTGGCATTTAAACTTCATCAGGATACTGTCTTTCTTAGAAGGCACCCGGATGAGGAACTGGCTGACGGTATCAACAAATTCCATGATCACGGCTCCCTGAAGATAATAGAGGGTATTGTTATGCAAGTCCAGGATCAGTGGAACGGCCATTGCAGGGCGGCCACTTTTGAAACTGACAATACCGGGCATCCATTGCTGGTCCAGGAACATTTTCTGGAGATCATATTCCACCTTTTCTTCCGGACGTTCAGCCCAGCTATATACTTCCATCCGCCGTTGGGTCCCGTTCATGCCGGCACTGGTTTGCTGGGCGTACAAAATAAGGTTGCAGGTAAGCAACAGGGCGAGAAATAAAATTTTCATGTCGGTTTATTTAAACGTGGTTAATTCCTGTTCATCAACCCCCTGCGGACCTGCACCTCAAGATTCATCAGGCCAGGGTGGCTTCCATGGTAATTTCTGTATTCAGCAGCTTACTAATAGGACAGTTTGCTTTGGCATCTGCTGCACACTCTGCAAATTTAGCGGCATCAATACCCGGAACAGAGGCTGTCACTTCCAGGTGGCTGTTGGTTACGGCACCTGCTTCAAGGGTGATTGTGCATTTGGTGTCGATATTGTCCGGGGTAAAGCCGGCAGCACCCAGCACAAAGCTCAGTTTCATGGAGAAACAACCGGCATGGGCGGCAGCTACCAGTTCTTCGGGATTGGTAAAGGTTCCGTCTTCAAAGCGGCTTCTGAAGTCATAAGACGTGTTTTCGAGCACTTTTGATTTAGAGGACAGGGTGCCATTTCCTTCTTTTCCGGTTCCTTTCCAGTTGGCTGTTGCAAAACTTTTCATGCGTTTAAATTAAATGAGGTTAAAAATTTATAGTTGGTTTTGTTCGTCAAGTTCGGTCAGTCGCTCATCGGGCTCAATAAACTCAATAATAAAATTATTCTTTCCTTCCCCGATCATAATCTTTAAGAACTTCTGTTGTACGAGTTCCAGCAGGGAAAGAAACAGGAAGATAGCCTGTACCCGGTTGGCACTGCGTTCAAATATCCGTTCAAATGCGATGGTCTTTTCTTCGCGGGCCAGGCTGAGCATTTCGTCCCGGCTTTGTTCCATGGTATAGTTGTATGAAACCACCGTGTGTACCGGCTTGTTCAGGCGGTCACTGTACTTCTGCATGGCCTTCTCAAAGGACTTCATCAGTTTAAAGAGGGTGATATTCTGTATTTCGGTACCCTCACTGTCTTCCTCCCCGATCTGGGAAAGTTCCTTTTGAATATTTCCTCTTTTCACCATCAGCATCCGTACGGCTTCCATTTCGGCCATTTCCGCGGATGCTTCCTTGAACCGTTTGTACTCCAGGATTTTATTGACCAGTTCTTCCCGGGGGTCAATTTCATTGCCCTGGGCATCAAGTTCTTTCCGGGGCAGGAGCATTTTGGCCTTGATCCGCATCAGGGTTGAAATGAATAGGATAAACTCACTGCTGAGTTCGATATTTAGTTCCCCGCTCTGGTGGATATAGTCCATGAAGTCGTTGATAATGCGGGTAATAGGAATATTATAGATATCCAGTTCATCCCTTTCAATAAAGAATAATAAAAGGTCGAAAGGGCCTTCAAACTGGGGCAATTTGATCTGATACGACGGGTTCTGCACGCGGTTGCTGTTTAGGTCTGAAAAAAAAGAAGTCCTGCGGTTAAACAGGACTTCAAAAGTAAGGGAAACGGGGCGGAGGAAAACCTCCCTTTTTCCCCATTTTTTATTTCTTCAGGGCATCCCTGATCTCGCGGAGGAGCTGGATATCTTCCGGTGTAGGTGCAGGGGCGGCCGGGGCGGCTTCTTCTTTCTTTTTCACAGAATTCATGGCTTTAATCACCAGGAAGAGCACAAAAGCGATGATGAGGAAATTGAAAATGGCCTGAATAAACTTGCCAACCGGTATTCCGGCAGCTGTCCAGGTCAGGAAATAATTCGGATCACCCATGATTTTACCCAGGATAGGCATGATAATATCGCCAACCATGGAGTCAACGATTTTTCCAAAGGCACCACCGATAACCACGGCTACGGCCAGATCCACGATATTGCCTTTCATGGCAAAATCACGGAATTCTTTAAGCATTCCCATAAAAAATTGATTTTGGGTTTAATAAAAATGTTCAGGATTCAATTCAAGATATAGATAATTATAATACGAAAAACTACTTTTTCATTCCAGGGAACTGCATATCCAGTCCTTTCAGCAAATCGCGTAAAGCCCTTGCAATGATACTCTCCTTATACCAGTTCTGATCAGCCGGTACGATCGTCCATTCGGGTTTATTGCAATGGGCAAAACAGTCCTCATACATTTCCATATATATGTCCCATAGTTTGGCTTCATCAAAATCCTTCTCATTGTATTTCCACATTTTGGCAGGCTCTTTCAACCGTTCACTCAGCCGCTCATGTTGTTCTTCGGGTGATACATGCAGGTAGAATTTAAGGATATGGGTATTGTTGTGTTCCTGCAGCAGCCGTTCAAAATCATTGATGGCCGCCATCCGTTTGCGGGCCGTTTCATCATCACACCATTTATGCACCCTGGTCACCAGGATATCTTCATAGTGTGACCGGTTAAATACCTGGATCATTCCTTTGGCAGGTGCATGATGATGAATGCGCCAGAGAAAATCATGGGACAGTTCCTCTGCCGTAGGGGCTTTATAGGATTTCACCATCACGCCCTGCGGATTCATATTACCCAGTACATTCCTGATCACCCCGTCCTTCCCGCTGCCATCCATCCCCTGGATCACAATCAGTACTGAATGTTTCCCTTCAGCATATAACAGGTTTTGTAATTCATCCAGTTCCACCAGTATTTTTTCAGTAGCGGCTTTAGTGTCTTGCTTGTCGAGGTCTTTGGGGGCGCGGGGATCGAGGGAGGAGAGTTTTACTTTGCTCATGGTCTAATTTTATGTTGACTGGTTGATACACGAAAAGGTTGACAGGTTGAAAAGTTTACAAGTTAACAAGGAAGACCCTTAGGAGGCTCCCTGTAAACCTTTCAACCTGTCAACTTTTAAACTTTTCCTAAGAAAACGTAAGTTAAAAAAAATACCCAACTCTCCCCCTGAAACCTGAACTTTGCCCCCTTTATGAATAGTAAACTAATCAGCTGGGCACTCTTCATTGCACTTTGTGTGATCTGGGGCAGTTCATTTATCCTGATGAAATGGGGATTGTATGACAGCAACCAGCAACCGGTCTTATCCGCCTACCAGGTGGCGGCATTGCGGATGTTATCCTCCGGTCTGGTTATGCTCCCTTTTCTGAAACGTTCACTTAAAAATTTACCGGCACCCACGCTGCGATATGTATTACTGAGTGGCTGGCTGGGCAGTTTTTTCCCTGCTTTCTTATTTTGTATTGCTGAGACAAAAATAGATGGCGCCCTTACCGGGAGCCTGAATTCACTGACCCCGATTTTTGTAATCATCACCGGAGCATTGTTTTTCCGGAAACAAACCAGCTGGACAAAAATTTCCGGGGTGCTGGTTGGATTGGTCGGCAGTGCCTTGCTTTTATATATAAATGCGGGTAAGCCCAATGGGTACCTTGCGTATACCGGGTTTGTGGTGCTGGCCACTATTTTTTATGGCTTTAATGTAAACATGGTGCACGAACGATTACACGGTGTAAGTTCGGTCCAGATTGCCACGGTGGCCTTTACCGGACTGATTCCCCCTTCTTTGATTATTTTAATCGTTACGGGGTATTTCAACCTCCCGCTGACGGAGCATGTCTATACCATGAGTACAATCGCCAGTACTTTACTCGGCATCCTGGGTACCGCCCTGGCATCCGTATTATTTTATGTATTGGTCAAAAAAGCCGGAGGGTTATTTGCTTCCCTGGTCACGTATGGCATTCCCTTTATTGCCATACTATGGGGTGTGTATTACGGCGAAAAAGTAACCGGCATGCAGGTGATTGCATTAGGCATCATTCTGCTGGGTGTATACCTGGCCAACCGGCCGGAAACAAAAAAAGCAACACCGGTTGAATGATGTTGCTTTTCATTTAAAAAAGTTATTCCTCAGATCGACATAATTTCCTTCTCTTTTGAAGCCAGGTGTTTTTCCACTGTGGATATAAATTTATCGGTCATTTCCTGTACACCGGTCTCCGCATCTTTCGCTACATCCTCACTGAGGCCGTTCTTTTGCAGCCGTTTGATATGTTCGATGGCATCGCGCCGGATATTGCGGATCGCAATCTTTGACTGTTCGCCTTCGCCCTGGCATTTTTTTACCAGTTCTTTCCGCCTTTCCTCCGTAAGCGGGGGCAGAAACATGCGGATTAAAACACCATCATTCTGTGGATTGATACCGATATTGGCGGCAATGATGGCCCGCTCGATGGGCTGCAGCATATTTTTCTCCCAGGGCTGAATACTCAGGGTACGTGCATCCATTACATTAACATTGGCTACCTGGCCGATCGGCATCGGGGATCCGTAGTAATCCACCATAATGCCATCGAGCATCTGGGGATTGGCTTTACCGGCCCTGATCTTTACTAATTCAGTCTCCAGGTGACTGATTGCTTTTTTCATGTGCTCTTCCGCACCGGAATGAATGGAGGATAATTCTTCTGACATAGTTTTTCGTTTTAATCTTTCCCTGGTTGAATAAAGATTCAACGCTTCGGGACGCAAATCTAATAAAACTGGCTTATACCAAAAAAACCGGCCGGACTTTCAGGGTCCGGCCGGCTGTTATTTTATGCGCTTCATTAGTCGACTGCGGACTGCGCTTCTTTTTCTTTTGTCAGGGTAACAACTTTAGTACCCTTGGTTTGCATAGTGGCTACACCATCACTCCTTTTGGCAATAAGCACAGCACGGCGGGGTCTTTTGTAGTAAAGCAGCCCGAGTCCGGAAAAGGCCAGGGTCAGCATCAGCAACATCAGGTAATTCGGACCGAGGTGACGGCCAAACCAGGCAAGGATGATAAAGCCAATATTTACACTTACACAGGTCAGGGTTACCGCCGCATGATCCATACCACGGTCAAGTAACAGGTGATGAACGTGATTGCGGTCAGGAGTAAACGGAGACTGACCGTTCAGTATCCGGATGCTGAATACACGGAGGGTATCGAGCAGGGGAACAATCAGGATACCAAAACCAATGGCCACCGCAGAAGGAACCGGTACGGCTACCAGCGGATCGTTGGCCACATTGATAAATTTGATCACCAGTATCGCATTGATCAGTCCGATCATAAGCGAGCCGGAGTCTCCCATGAAAATACGGGCCGGGTGATGATTGAATATCATAAAAGCAGCCAGGCTGCCGGCCATCGCAAAAGCCAGTAAGGCATAAGCCTGGTAACCGATCGCAAAGAAATAACTGCCGAAGACCAGCATGGTCAGGATACCCAGGCTGGCAGCCAGTCCATCCACTCCATCAATCAGGTTAAAGGAATTGATGACCACAATAATGGTCAGGTAAGAAAGTGCCAGGCTGAAAGCTTCCGGTAATTTTTCAAATCCCAGGATACCATGCATGCTATCGAGCCGGATACCACCCAGGTGAATCAGTATGGACGCGGCAATGATCTGTCCGATAAATTTTTTACTGGCAGATAATATAATCAGGTCATCTTTCAATCCGAGAAAGAAAATAACCAGGGAAGCCGCAAAGAAATATTGAAATTCATAATTCAGGTGACCCTGAATAGATAAGAGTGCTGCGAGGATAAAACCACCAAAAATACCAACACCTCCCAGTGAAGCCACCAGACGGGTGTGGACTTTACGTTCATTGGGGATATCAAACAACTTCTTTTTTTCAGCCACTTCTAAAACAACCGGGACCGCCAGGAACGTAATTATAAAAGAGACAGAGGCCGTCAATAAAATATCAAGCATCTAAGCAGTTTTATATGGTACATAAATAGGCATCAACCAAAATGGTTTTTGCATTACATAAAACATTTAGTTTATCTGACATCAGATCTATGTAATCGAGAGGATATTTAGATGAATTTGCCAGATAAAATTTATTACAACTGTTTTTTGCATTGAAAAACAATGCACTTTTGCAACTAATCTGACCCTTTGAGGCAGCAAGATACGAAAAGTTTAATTACAACCTATTTTATTAATTATGAACGAACTAACTGCAGCCGCATCCCAGGTAAGAAGGGATATCGTCCGGATGGTACATGGAGCCAGCAGCGGTCACCCGGGGGGCTCCCTGGGCTGTGCCGACTTCCTCACTGCTTTGTATTTCAGAATAATGAAGCGAAAACCCGGTTTTGATATGGATGCCCGGGAGGAGGATGTATTTGTGCTGTCAAATGGGCATATTTCGCCTCTTTTTTACTCCGTTCTGGCCCGGAC
>JAKQJH010000255.1 GCA_029561255.1 Bacteroidota bacterium
CCAGCCATTTTCCCATCGTACTGGTACGAGATAGGGAATACGTCCAACCGATCCATAATCACGAAACAGGTAAGCAAACCATCGGCCATCAGGTAAGTCGATCAGACTGCCCTGCGCCACGCCAAGATCCTGTAATCCCAACCGTCCTTCCCATGGGCCTGTGAGTTGTTGTGCCCGGTGTACGACCACGGTGCGCATACCGCCTCTAGGCCAGGTGATATTGAACAGGTAATAATAACCATCTTTCTTTATGAGTTGTGAACCTTCAGCACCCAGCCCTATATTGGTGCCGGCGGGCAGACTGGCATTTTCAATTACAACTTTATGTATTCCCCCCTCTTTAGCACCGGACAAATCATTCTCCAATTCAACAAGGCCGAGTTTCCCGTTCCCGAATAATAGATAAACACGGCCATCCTCATCAAAGAAAAGCGAGTGATCATGATAGGAGGGGTTAAATGAACTTCTTTCCCAGGGGCCTTTTTCAATATTTTTGGTGGTATAGATATAGGTCTTATTGGTGGTTGATGAAAAGGTAGACACATAATAAGAGCCCTTGTGATATCGGATCGAGCTTGCCCAGGAGCCGCGGCCATAAGCGCTTTTGCCATTGTTCAGGTTCAGTGCATCCACATCCGCCAGTGTATCATAAGCGTAATTGATAATCTTCCAGTTGACCAGGTCGGTTGACTTCATAATGGGTACACCCGGACTCATATGCATCGTCGTACTGCTCATGTAATAAGTGTTACCAACCCGGATCATGGAGAGATCCGGTACATCGGCATAAATGACGGGGTTCTGGGCATTACCGGTCTGCCATGTCACTTGTATTGTTAGTATCAGCAAAAAAAGCGATCTCATTTTCTATTACTCATTTAAGTGTTTTGATCCGGATCACCATAAGCGACATGGGCGGTAACTCAATATTCATTTTTTTCTTTATGGCTATTGGCCCTTGATCCGGTTTTACTGCATCCGGATCACTGAATGAATTTTGCTGATCCGCAGTCCCGATCAGTAGTATCTTCACTCCGTCCGATGAATATTTATATCCTGTCAGATCTGTCGCGATTGTTTTCTTGTCCTTTCCGGTATTGACCAGTTTGAGGATAATATCTCCTGTTCGGCTATCTCCGGTTGCGGAGGCGGCAATGCTGGTATCACGATCCTCTTTTTGGATGATATTGTTCAGGTACCGGTCGCCTTTATTCACACTGAACAATTTCTGCACATGGTAATTCGGCGTCAGGTAGTAACGGGTATTATCAAAGAAGATCATGTCGGTCTTCCATTGAGTATTATTCTTCTTTGCGAATAAAGGCGCATAAGAAGCTAATTGTACCACATCTCCGTTCCGTTCAAGCCCTGTCATGAAGGCAGCTTCAGCTAACGCATTCTTCAACTGATTGCCCCAGGAAGCATATTCACCAAGGTATACATTACCGGAACTCCGGGGGTAATTGTCATACCGGTATTGATTAGAGATAAACCATTCCGGTTGTACATAATAATGTTCATCTACGACCTTTACCTGTTGATTTTTTGCGAAGGCCCATCCTTTATCAAAATCTTCTCCGGAATGGAAAGGTCCGCTGGTACCGATCACCGTTATCTCCGGGTACCTGGCTTTAACTGCATCATGGACCAGTTTAAACCGTTGTTCAAATTCCGGCGTGATTTTTTCCTCATTACCTATACCTATGTATTGCAGATTGAAAGTAGCCGGATGACCTGCTGCAGCTCTTTTACTGCCCCAGGTGGAGTTCACGGGTCCGTTTGCCCATTCAATCAGATCCAGAACTTCCTGTATATAGTCCTGCATATCTTCCAGGGGTAAGGCTCTTTGCCCGGTACCGCCGATACGCCAGGTGCCTCCTGAATTCTGACAACTGACAGCGGCTGGTAATACAGGCAAAGGTTTAGCACCAATGTCTTCACAGAACTGGAAGTATTCATAATAGCCCAATCCGCCTGTCTGGTGGTAGCCCCAGATATTCCGTTGTTCCACCCGTTGTTCAAGCGGACCGATGGTGTTTTTCCAGCGATACATATTCCCTAAGCCATCACCATGCACCAGGCAGCCTCCTGGAAAACGTATAAAGGCCGGTTTCATATCAGCTAACAATTGTGCCAGGTCGGCCCGCATACCATTGGGTCTTTTTTTGAATGTTTTTTCAGGAAATAGGGAAACAACATCAAGCGCAATCTTGCCTTTGCTGACCAGGGCAATCACCAGCGAGGCTGTGTCATAGTCTGCTGATGGTTGAAGCACTGCCGTTTGCTTTCCCCACTGGATAGAAGAAACAGTCAGATTTTGTTCTGCAAGTACTTCCCCCTTCCTGTTTTGCAAACTGATCTTTAAGGTGACCGGCTGAATGCTGAGTTGTTTTGCAAATACTGAAAACTGATACAAATTGCCGGCTTTAACCACGATGCCGTCAAAGCCTTGATTTTTGATGCCCACACTTCCATCCTGCTGATAAATATGTTCAGCCTCCAATACGGTATAATGCGGATTATTGGGGTGAACAGGTTGGCTGGTTTCAATATTCACATTCCCATAAGAATATCCGCTGGTGAAATAATCCCAATTATATAAGGGGTGCCATTCCTTTCTCTCCGTCGGATTGTATTCAAAAGAACGGTTTTGTACCAGCTCGGCATATAAACCACCGTCAGCTGCATAATTGATGTCTTCAAAGAAAAGGCCGAACAGATCCGGGCTGATTTTTTTGGCATTTCCGGGTGGTACCTGAGCCTGAACCATGGGTTGGCAGAGTAGTATCACAGCTGTCAAAATAATCAGACGACTGGTTGTTTTGTTGTATAATATTGAGGTTATTTTTGTTTTTGCATTCATTTGTTAAGAAATACTGAGATGATATATTGATTTTTCAAGGCTTACAATTGGTTTATCAGGGTTATTTTTTTTCCGTTGTAAAAAACCATTTTATTTTTGTGACCCGGATAAGCAGCGGATATATTGCCCTCACTGATAAATACAACTGAAAATGCTCTTCTTTTTAAATACCCGGGGTAACTTCCGTTTATTGTCCCGATCGTTAATGTTTGTTTTTTTTCATGCCAATGAAAGGGAATAATGGTATACATACCTTTTTCATATTGATAGTTATCCCCTTCATCTTCATACAGACTGAATGTACCGTCGGCACCGGTGTAAATTCTGATTTCGAGGGTGTCGTTTGGCTTTTCCCCTGTGTACTGCATTTCTTTACCAAACGGAATAATGGCTCCTGCTTTTACAAACAGTGGAATTTTATCGGTTGGCGCGGGTGCTTTAACGGACTGTCCACCCATATACTTTTTGTCTGTCCAGAAGTCATACCAGGCGGTTGATTTGGGTAGATATACATCCCAGGTATTAGTGTTCGGAGCAGTTACAGGGGCTACGAGAATGCTTTTCCCAAACATATATTGATAAGCCTGTGAAACGGCCAGCGGATCCTCACTGAAATCCATAACAAGTGGTCTCATCAGAGTAGAGCCTTTTTGTGAAACAAGCCATGCGGAAGAATAAATATAGGGCAGCAGACGGTACCGTAGATTCATCATTTTTCTCATGTTGCTTTCCACCTGTTCCCCGTATTTCCAGGGTTCAGTTTCGGTCTGATATCCATGTATGCGAAAGATCGGGTTAAATACGCCCCATTGAAACCAGCGGGTGAGTATATCATGGTATTGAGGATCGGTATATTGGCCATTGCCAGGGCGGAAGAAACCACCGATATCTGTTGTCCAGTAAGGCATGCCGGTTAAGTTGTAGTGAAGACCCGCCACAATCTGTCTTTTATAACTATCCCAGTTCCACCCGATATCCCCTGACCAGTTAATGGTGCCATATCGTTGTTGTCCGGCAAATGCAGACCGGGTCAGGATCACCACCCGTTTTGTTGGATCAGTATTTCGTTGACCCTCATATACTGCTTTACTTACAAATAACGGATAGGTCAGGCGGTAAAGGTCACCTGATCCTAAATAGGTTTGTTTGCCTGTTAATGCATCATTTTCGGGTTCAGTGGCATCCATCCACCAGCTGTCAACTCCCAGGCGGAACAGATTTTTGTTTAACACATTCCAATGCGTTTTTTGTGTCTCAGGATTAAAGATGTCGATCCATGGGCTGTTTGGTATATAAAGATTTTTTGAAACATATTCTTGTGCCACTGATGATTTTTTATCCATGTTTTCCCATACAGAGATGGAGAACTTAGCATGCAGATTATGTAGTTCATTTATGAAGCCCTCCGGGTTGGGATAGTTGGTTGTATCAAACTGCGGAACCCCCCATCCATGTTTGCCCCAGTACTGCCAGTCCTGGACGATGACATCTACCGGTAGTTTTCTTTTTCTGAATTCTTTAACGGTTTCAACAAGGTGTTTGCCAGAAGTATACCGTTCACGGCATTGCCAGAATCCATAGGCCCATAGCGGGAGCATGGGTACATTGCCTGATAGATTTCTGTACGCTCCGATTACTTCATCAGCACTTTTTCCATAAAACACCACATAATCAAGTGATTTTGCATTTGGGGAACGGAGTATTATTTCACGGGTAGTTAAACGCCATGAAAGGGAAGGCGTATTTGTAGTTTTGCATACCACCTGTACTATATGTTCCCCGGCTTTTAGTGTAACAGGCATACCTGCTGCAGGAGGGAGCCAAAGATTAGACTGATCGATGACTGGTGTGCCATCAATTATAAGCAAATGCCGGCTTTCCATACTTCCCATGTCCAGCATCATGAAATACGTGCCATCCTGTTCGACAGAAAATTTTCCTGTATATACAGATTGCTGACGACTGACTTTTTGTGTGCCGGATGTGGTGGTTACTTCTGTCATCCCCGTTTCACTTGTCAGACTGTCTTTTTTGGTGAGTAAAATTGTGTTATCGGCCGGATTAAAATGGGTGAGGCCATACTGGTGCCATAAGATACCATAACCCTTACTTGAATATAAAAAAGGGATGGCGATCTGGGTATTTACCTGAACTAATTTTCGGGATATATTTCTGAGATTAAAATGGCCGTCCTGGAACTGTCCAAGGCCAAAAAGAGATTCATCTTCCGGTGAAATAAATCCCTGTTCTGCAATGTAGCAGGCGGTACTTCCGGTTTTTGTGTCTGTTAGTTTGCGGCTTCCGGCTTTTTCACTCAGGAAAATTTTCCCGGATTTGTCGGTGAAGAGTATTGCCAGATTCTGTTTGTTGAAACTGACCGTTATGGAAGCAGTACTCAGTTTTAAAGAAGAGTCGTTTTCTGAAAAACTAACAGGTTGGATTTGAAGGGGCCTGTTAAGAATAAGCTCATTTTCTTCTTTTTGGAGCCCTTTTTCCCATTGTATTCTAATCGCTTTAGCTGAAAGGGGAATTATATTCATAGTCCCTTCAGTAAGCTCAATGACTAGCCGGTCCTTCAGAAGTCTATATTGTTTATATGACTGACCGGCTGCCAGAGATGGTATCAGAAAAAGTAGTATGAATGATTTTATCCTCATTTTTTATAATCGCTGTTACTGACTAATCAATTTTAAATACAATTGCGGTTTTGTACATCATTTTTGCGGGGCAAATAATCATCAGCCCATCTTTTTCCTGCTTCCATTTCAGTTTTCCTTTGTGTCCTAGTAAGGACACTTGCTTCACCGGTTTGCCGAGAAATGCGGAATCCGTTCCTATTGATCGGATGACTAACCGGGTACCAGGGGCTGGTACAGTCATACAGAAAGCATACAGGGAATTGTTTTTGCCGGTAGTAAAGCGAAAATCCATAGTAGAGAAACTGAATTCGGCCTGCTTCCGGTTTAATGCTCCTCCCGGCAGCATTTTAAGTTTTCCATTTATCTGTTCACCTTCACCCGGAATTTTCCATGCACGGCTGCCATAGACCGCTTCGCCATTCATGCGCATCCAGTTACCTACTTCATTCAGCATTTTAAGGCTGCCTTCATCCAGCGACCCATCTGGCAAGATGGATATGCAGAGCGCAGCATTCCCATCCCTGGCAATCGCTTCAATCACATAACGGATCATCATGTCTGAATTATAGGTAAATCCGGGTGCGTAAAACCAGTCTCCTACAGGCGCTTCACCAATCCAGGGCTGATACGTATTTATAGATGAAGGAATACCAAATTCTTCCGTATTCACGGTGCCGTTCGTTTTGTTGCGGAATTTAACTATACTGAATGTGTTAACCAGCCCACGGCGTTTTAAGGTCCGGTTATAGAAATCAGCCATCACATGCTGCATGGCATCCGCTTTAATTCCTGTACCGGTGCCATATCCGGTGAATGGCCCCTGAACAGTACCATCAGTGTAAATGAAATCCGGGTCATAATGTTCCACTACATCCATCATCCGGAGGGCCCAGTTGGTGGCATACCATTTTGCATAATCAAGGTGATTGATAAATATGCCAGCAGGGGCTGGAGACCAGTCCTGATGTGCTTTTTGTTCCACCCCTTTGTATTCTCTCAAATCTATTCCGTAAAGCATTTTCGGATCATAGCCTTCCCACCATTTTCCTTTTCCATCTGCCAGGGTAAGGGTTCCGTCGTATGGAACACCTTTCTTTTCGCCGGATGAATCACTGCCAAAAGCCGTTTGCCACCACCACCAGCTGTATTCATGATGGAAGGTTACTCCAAAACGCATTCCGTCTGCGCGACAGGCTTTGGCCCATTCACCCAATAAGTCTCTTTTAGGGCCAATATTCACCGAATTCCAGGGCTGGTATTTTGAATTCCACAAATCATAATTATCATGATGCACGACCTGTATCATCAGATATTTAGCACCTGCATCGCGATAAATTTTGGTCAGTTTTGCAGGATCCAGCTTTATAGGATTCCAATCACGCAGCACTTCTTTATAGCCCACGTCAGCAGGGTGGCCGTATTTATTTAGATGATTGTTGTTAGCTTTTGAGCCCTGCACGTACATACGACGTGCATACCAATCGCCGCTTTCACCTGCGGATTGCGGACCAAAATGGACCCAGATGCCAAATTTGGCTTCCCGAAGCCAGGCGGGTTCGCCGGGATAGTTTTTTTCAATCGATTCCCAGGTTGGCTCAAAAGGTCCGGGGGTAACCGGTAAGTTGAGTTTTAATTCCGGAAATGATTTCCAATCTCCCATCAGCACACTATCCACTGGTTTAGGGTTAGGCACAGCTGGCATTTTATTCATTACCTGTGCATTCAATGCTAAATTCGTCAGGAATAAGGGGAGTAGTAAGCGTGTTATTTTACGGTTCATTTCAAATCCTTTAACTATTAATCATGTAGTCGATATGTTTGGGCTTTTTTTATTAATTCTTATAAAATGTTTATACGGATCATTTTTAAATCTGTTATAGCTGAACTGTTCCCATACCATATTTCATATTCACCCGGTGTGACAGCCATTTTTAATTGGGTGGCATCATAAAATTCAAAGGCAGATGAATTCAGCGGAATGGTTACCGCTGTCGTTTTACCGGAATCTACAGCGGCCCGTTTATATCCTCTCAGTGTTTTGATAGGTCCTTCAGGATCATTCACTTTCTTAATATAGACCTGAACTATTTCAACTCCATTTCTGTTTCCAGTATTGGTAACCGGGACAGAAAGTTTCACTTCTTCCCCAGCTTTTATTACCGTTTTATCCAGGCTGGCCTCCCCAATCTTAAAACGGGTATAGCTTAATCCAAATCCGAATTGGAAAAGCGGATCGGTGGTCATGTACCGGTAAGTCCTGCCTTTCATGGAGTAATCTTCAAAGTCTGCCAGTTGGGTTGTGTCTTTATAAAAGGTAACCGGAAGTTTTCCGGAAGGATTATAATCTCCAAAGAGCACATCGGCCACCGCCTGGCCACCCGACTCGCCGCCATACCAGGCCTGCAGGATGGCTTCACAGCTTTCTGTTTCCGGT
>JAKQJH010000093.1 GCA_029561255.1 Bacteroidota bacterium
ATGCAGGCAGCTTCTGACATCCTCAAACAGTTTGTAATTCCGCATGAAGTGACGGTTGTATCAGCCCACCGCACCCCGCATCGAATGATTGAGTATGCGGAAAAAGCCCGTGAACGCGGATTGAAAGTTATAATAGCCGGCGCCGGTGGTGCCGCGCATCTGCCCGGCATGGTCGCCGCCGTAACTACCCTGCCCGTGATCGGTGTTCCTATCAAATCTTCCAATTCCATTGATGGCTGGGATTCGGTTTTATCCATTCTGCAGATGCCCAACGGGGTACCGGTTGGTACCGTGGCCCTGAATGCCGCCAAAAATGCAGGTATACTTGCCGCAGAGATCCTCGGCACATATGATGAGGAGATCGCGGATAAGATCGCCGCTTACAAGAACAATATGAATAATGAAGTGATTGAGAAAGTGGAGAAACTTAAACAACAGGGCTGGGAAAATAAATTTGATTAATGTTCCCGGAGGATCACAAACTCCTGTTCCAGTGTCAATGATTCTTCATAGAGTTTCCGCAGGAAATCACTTCCCCATTTTGCATAAAAATAACTGATATTTTCACTGCGTTCCTGCAACCCATTACCAGGAAACAGGGCCGTTCTTACCGATGCAATCTGCCGTTGCTGGTCACTGTATTTTCTTTTTTCCGCCCGGAGCATTTTCTTTTCCAGTTCTTTCAACCGGAAAATAGTTTTGGTCTTCAGTGACTCCACATGTTGCAACAGGGACGGATCAACCGAACCGGCCTGTGCTTTTACCGACTCATATAATTTTTCGATGATTGTCAGTGAACCATTCAGCATTATTTTATCCTGACTTTCGTGTTTAACCAACTGGTTCAGTAACGATTCGCCGGACTGAAAAAAATCTTCAATGGTAAATCCGGTTTTAGGTATCAGCTCCTGCCATTTTTTCTCCAGTAATAAAAATGAATTCCGTAAGACCAGCACTGGGAAGGGCACTTTATAATAATCAAATAATCCTTTTAACTGCAACCAGTAGGCCGTCTCTCCCCCACCACCTATAAAGGCAATATTGGGCAGTATCGTTTCTTCGTACAGGCCTCTTAGTATCACGTTGGGACTAAACCGTTCCGGGTGGGTTTCCAGTTCGGCCAGCATCTCTTCCTGGCTGAAACGGATAGCGGTATCCACTACATAGTACATATCTCCCTTCTTTTCAATCCGGTTGCGGATATCCTCTTTCAGGTAAAATAAATTAATCTCCCTGGCACTGGCCTGTACTTTATAGTCTGCCTCATTTAATGCAGTTGCTGATTTTTCGATTATGGCCGCCGCGGGTTGTTGTAACAGTTCTTCGCGGAATACCGGGATCATGATTTGCTTCAGTGCTGCATTGTCCGGCAATAACACCAGCAATCCAAATTCATTGAACA
>JAKQJH010000266.1 GCA_029561255.1 Bacteroidota bacterium
TCAGGACGTTGAAGCAGCAGGTTTTGTTACTGATTCGGGAAAGAACTACTAAGTCTTTCGTACGGTAAAAGTATAGCGGTAAAAAGGGAATAGGTTTTGGATTTATCTGACCGGCATGTATGACCTGACGAGTGGTTAAAATACAGGGGCGTTAACTTTTTATTGGGAAATAATCATTGCCTGGGATGCTTCGGCAATGCTTCGGAATGCTCAGCATGACAAGGACAGCCCGTTGTCATGCTGAGCGTGCCGAAGGGTGCATTAGAATTATTCCTTTACAAAGGATCCGCTTTTTTTGCGGTCATCAGCCAAAATCGCCAACTGATAATAACCCGGAGAAAGCATTTGCACCGGCACACTGAACGTATTGATGCCGGATCGTCCGGACACAGTTGATTGATAAACGATCCTCCCACCTGCATCAGTCACCATTAATTGTAAGGACCCCGAACGTGCTGCTTCATACTGCACCTGGAGTGTTTCCCTCGCCGGATTAGGGAATAAACGGATACCGGTAAATTCAGTGGCTGTCGTAACGGTAATCACCCGGCTATATGTATAAATGCCGTCTTTGTCCGCCATCTTCAGCCGGTAAAAGCTGGTGAGTACAGAAGGAGCAGGGTCGGTATAGGAGTAGGATTGTTTTTGCGTGGAATTTCCATTGGCACTGACTTCACCAATGCGTGTCCAGTTATTGCCATCACTGCTTCTTTCAATTTCAAAATGCGAAGTATTTTCTTCACTCAGTGTTTCCCAGATCAGGTCCACCTGACCGGTTTTTTTAGTGGCACTGAACTGGCCAAGTTTAAGGGGCAGTACGAAAGCGTTGAGTTGCGCCACTTCCGTAGAGCTGAGGGCCCGGTTGTACACCCTGATTTCATCCATTTTGCCACCAAAAGGGTTGTACCGGGGCGGAGAGTAGGACAGGTAGGCCATGGCCCCCGCGATCATACTTGTCGGATAGCTCGGAGTTTGTGTACCCTCGGCTCCCGATGCACGCAATACACCATCAATATACATGGACAAGGTCCCGTTGTTACGGATGGCCGTTACATGGTGCCAAACACCGGTGGTAAAGGCGGTGGTGGAGGGACTGCCGAGACTGCCATTTTTATAATTGAATTGCAGGTTCCAGGTGCCTGCAAGCGGGGACCAGAGATAAAGTCCCCAGCCACTGTAATTAAGACAATTGTCGAGCAGCCCGGCATTGGCACTTCCATTAAAGAAAAAGGAAAAGGATATGGTGAAGTTGGTGGTGCCGGTGAAATCCAGCAGGTCATTGTCTGTAAATGTGATCAGCGAATTGAGGTTGCCGCCAAACTGCACCGCGGAACTGGCCGTATTCTGGTTATTGGTGGTATAAGTCAAATTGGCCAGGCTGGCGGTAATATTCCCGGGAACGCTGTTGGTATTACTATTATTCAGTGGAAAATGGGCCTGCAGTCCGTTAGTAGGTGCCTGGGCGCTGGCATTGATTTGTATGGCCAGGAGGGCAATGAAAAGGATCCGGTAAATAGTTTTGGGTTGCATGAGAAAGATTTTAGGTGAAAAAAGGTTGAGCCTGAGCCGGTTAGTTTGTTCCGGCTGCTGGCGTAAAATTGCGGATATGGCCAACCGTGAGCAGAGGTATTAGGACGGGAATAGGAGGGGTGAAAACACGGGGAAAACTGGTGGGAACACGGTTGTGGGGGAAGGAGGTAATCGTGAGTTTTGGTTGTAAATTAAATTATTCTTTCACCTAAAATTTTGTTATGAAACAATATTTGTTTTATACAGTTGTCTTCTTTCTTTTCCAGTTAAATTTTTTTTATTCAATAGGACAACAGCGATGCGGGCAATGTCCTGAGGATCTCACTTATGTTGATGAAACTGCTGTAAGAGGTTATTCAACCAATTACACTAACTACATTCGTACAACACCTGAGAGAAAATTATCTCATTCAATGTCTGTGGATTTTTCCAGGCAATCTGTTATTCACTTTTATACAAGAAATTTTGGTGCGCCTACGAGCACCTATAATGGATTCAATGTTCACTTTGTTTCGTATAATGCTACATTAATGCCCGGTGCTGATGTGGATAGTCAGATCGGATTATTATTGGCTCCAACAAATCTGGATTGCAGAAGTGATTCATCTGCGACGCTGGTATATAATAATTCATTTAATCAAAGGCCGGGAGACTTTGTTTTAACCCCATTTTCAAATATTGCGAATGGGCGACAGCTATATAAGTATGGAACATATTATTATGATTTTCACCGTAGAAACGACGTAAACAGGTATACGAATTTTGTACATTTTACTAAAACGTTTTTGGATTTTATTTACAATGATTTATTGTCTCATCCGGAGTATCTAGGAGTGCGATTTGAAATTGGTACATACAATCAATTAGGCAAAGCCTGTGGTCAAATAGATGCTAATCAGTTGACAGTTTTTGTGTCGCCAGTCCGGAGTGATGGATCTTCAAATTATGAATCTTTTAACTTCAGCATTAATGCTCAGGGTTTTACAAAGTCAGAAAAAGACAAAATTCTGGCTGCGTTGAATCATGGCGAACTATGTCCGAATAATTGTAATTGATAAACACATGTTTCCTTTACCTCCGTTTTATTACTTTGAAATTGCAGCATTGGTTGCAGCCTTTTTTGTATTGACCAAAAATGCTTCCAGGCCACTAAAATGGTTTCGCTATTTCCTGTTGCTGATAATCCTGGTTGAACTATTTGCCAGGTATAAAAGAAAAATTCTGCATGAGCCTAATGTTTGGATTTATAATTTGTCCATCCCTTTGGAGTATCTTTTTTATGCGTTTATTTTCTATCATTCAGTAAAGGATATGAAAATAAGAAAGATTGGCTTCTTCTTTCTTATATGTTATCCGCTGTTTGTATGTATTAATCTCCTGTTTATTCAGGGAATGTCCGTTTTTAATTCACATTCCATGTTGATTGGATCTCTTTCAATGATGGTCCTGAGCGGATTGATGCTATATGATTTATTCATACGGGAGAACCAGGTTAATATTGTTTTAGAGCCGTTATTCTGGATTGCATCCGGGGTATTGCTTTTTAATGCAGGAGAGTTCGGTTATTATTTATTTTCAAATTATCTTATAAATGACGGAATCGATAAGGCTGCTACATTCTTTAGTCAGCTGAACAGTAAATTGATATTTGTTTTGTATAGTTGTATTGTAATTGGATTTGTATGCCACCGGATTACAGAGAAATACAAGAAGGGATAACTGGTTATGTGATCAGTGGGGCAGTAATATTTTTACTGTTAGCTACGCTATTTATTTCCTTTCTGGTTCTTGCCTGGCAGCGTCGGAAAAAATTACAATTAGAGAAAGATCAAATGAAGATGCATTTTGACCAGGAACTCCTCCGCACCCAGCTCGAAATTCAGGAACAAACCCTGAAAACCATTTCCGAAGAGATCCATGATAATATCGGCCAGGCGCTCAGCCTGGCCAAACTCAAACTCAATACCCTGAAGTATGACCAGCCGGATCTGCTCGTGGAGAAAATCAACGACTCCCGCGAACTGGTGAGCAAGGCTATCCGTGACCTGCGTGATTTGTCCCGCAGTCTGAATACCGACAGCATTGCATCGATGGGTTTGGTTCGGGCCATCGAACTGGAATTGGAACTTTTCCGCAAATCCGGTTTTCAGACCACTTTGTATATGGAAGGGGAAATCCGCAAAATGGAACCCCAGCAGGAACTGATCCTCTTCCGTATCGTCCAGGAATCACTCAATAATATTATCAAACACGCGGAAGCAAAGACTATTCGTGTAACGGCACTTTACACGGAAGATGAACTGGATCTGCAGGTGGAAGATGACGGAAAAGGAGCTGAACCAGCCCAACTGGATATGGAAGGAAACAGTTACAAAAGCCTTGGTCTGCGCAATATGTCCAACCGGGCCGGGATGATCGGTGGTACTTTCTCCATTAATAGTGTACCGGGTAATGGAACAATTATTAAATTGAATATCCCTTTTAACAAAAACTAATGGAAAGAAAAGCGGTATTGGTGGATGATCACGCGCTGCTGCGCAACGGACTGGCCGGATTGGTCAGGGAACTCGGCTATGAAGTACTTTTTGAAGCCGATAATGGAAAGGAGTTTACAGAAAAACTGAATAAGGATAACCTGCCGGATATTGTATTAATGGATATCAATATGCCCCAGATGGATGGCTATGATACCGCAGCCTGGATCAAACGGAACCATCCGGAAATCCGGATACTCGCCCTCAGTATGTATGACGATGAGAATGCCATTATCCGGATGCTGAAAAACGGGGCCGGAGGCTATATCCTGAAAGACACCGAGCCGGCTGAACTTAAAAAGGCCATGGATGCGGTTTGCAGTAAGGGCTTCTATTACTCAGAAATGGTGACCGGCCGGCTGATTCACAGTATCCATTCCATGCAGGAAGAAAATAGCCCGGCTAAAGCAGTGGCCGGACTGAATGAACGGGAACTGGAATTCCTGAAACTGGCCGCTACGGAACTGACCTATAAGGAAATTGCTGAACAGATGCACCTCAGTCCCCGAACTATCGACGGCTACCGGGACGACCTGTTTGAAAAGCTGAATATCCGCAGCCGGGTGGGATTGGTGTTGTTCGCAATAAAAAACGGAATTGTGCGGTTATGAAATACCCCCGGCAGGGTAGTTGCCGGTATCAGCAGATTCGCTACATTAGCAGGGATTATTTCTCTTAACCATTAATTTTTGAACTATGTCAGCATCTGCACCCGCTGGTTTCTGGCCGCACAGCGAACACTGGTCCGTAAAAATTCCTGCACAAACCAATCATTACCGTATGCCTGTGATGGAAGAAAACGGGTATGCCATTATGAAAACCCTCGATATCTCCCATATCCCTACAGCTGAATGGGAAAACCTCACGTACATGGATTGGAAAAGCGGGGGGGACACGAATTTTGCCCCATTGGCTTCCTGCGATGGTACCAATGAATGTAAAGGCTTCTGGGAAAATGGGAAGACCGACAAAGACGCCATCTTCACACCCAACTCGGAATTGTGTCCGAACCTGATGGCGTATATCAAATCGATTCCCGCCAACTTTGGCCGGGTACGGATCATCCGCCTGGAGCCGCAGAACCATGACCAGGCCCTGCGCTCTGTTCACCGCGATGATAATAACCGCCTCAATCCGGAAGGAGAGGGATGGGTGGTAAGGATGTGGATCGAATTAACGGATAATCCTGACAGTTATATGCTGTTATATGATAGTGATGAAAACAATCTGCCCATCAAAGAATCCGAAACACATGTGCCAATGCCCAAAGGGGCGCACTTCGTCGTGGATTCACAGCGGCTCTGGCATGTGGGGGTGCATAATGGTAACAAGCCCCGTTATGCAGTTATCATCAGCTGCGAAAGTTCACCCGCACTGGATGCCTGGATCAAAGGGAAAATGTAAAATGCCACCTGAAAATTTTATGAATAGCTGCTGACGCAGCTATTTTTTTTTGGCCACGAATTAGCACCAAATAGCACGAAGAAATACAGAAAGGCAAGCCACGGATGACACAGATATTCACGGATCAAGTATTAGAATCTCAGAAGGGGCT
>JAKQJH010000289.1 GCA_029561255.1 Bacteroidota bacterium
CTTCCTCCTTTCCCCCCAATCCCCTACATTTACGTACCAAAAATTATCACACTATGCGTAAGCTTTTTTTGTTGCTGTTACTGGCACCGGTATGGGTCATGGCGCAGACAAAACCCATCACTTTAGAAGATATTTATAAGAAAGGTACTTTCCGGGGAGAATTCGTTCCCGCGGTATTTGACACCACGCAGAAAGAACCGGAACTGAAACTGGATGAAGTGAAAGATGAAACCGGCAAATCTTTTGGCAGGGCCGACGATCAGGTGGAGAACCCTGTCAATAAGAATTTCTGGTTACTGAAAAAAGGGTCGGAACAGATTTACCGCCGTTCATCGAAATCCTTTGTATATCTCTACGATATGGTTACCGGCAAAGCCACTAAACTGGAGAACGAGAAAGTATTACACCCTACCTTTTCCCCCGATGGCAGTAAAGTAGCCTATGTAAAAGAGAATAATTTATACGTGTATGATATTGCTGCCGGTAAATCCACTGCGGTAACCACCGATGGCAAATGGAATTTTGTCATTAACGGTAACTGTGACTGGGTATACGAAGAAGAATTCGAATTTACCCGGGCATATGAATGGAGTCCAAAAGGAAATTTCCTGGCCTATTACCGGTTTGATGAAAGCCAGGTAAAGGAATACAATATGACCATGTTCGACAATGCTCATAATAAGGACTACCGGTACAAATACCCCAAGGCTGGTGATGGAAATTCCTCAGTGGACATATACATTTATGACGTGGCCAAAGGCAGCAAGGCAAAAGCGCAATACGAACAAGGCGATATTTATATCCCCCGCATCAAATGGACCCGGGATGACAATACCCTGGTGCTGTACTGGATGAACCGTTATCAGAATGACCTGAAACTGCTTGCCACCAATGCCAGCACCGGCGCCAGCAGCCTGCTGTACCAGGAAACCAATAAATACTATGTCGAAATAAATGATGACTGGTGGTACCTGAAAGATGGAAAAAATTTCCTTTTTACCAGTGAAATGAATGGCTATAAGCACCTTTACCTGTACAGCCTGGATGGCAAAACAAAAACCCAGGTCACCAAGGGCAATTATGAAGTAACTGATATCAATGGCGTGGACGAAGCAAATAAGCGCATTTACTTTACGATGGCTTATCCCCGCCCGATGGACCGCAATTTGTTTGTCACGGATTTCGCTGGCAAAAAAACGTATGCACTTACCCAGGGAGAAGCCTGGCACCGGGTGGAATTCAATGAAGATTTCACCAAGTTCTTTGCTTTTCGTTCAGACCTTAATACCCCGCAGACGGTGACCCTGAATAAATTGGTGGTGGATAAGAAAAAAGGGATCAGCGCCGTGGTGGAAAAGACAATGAATGAAAGCGCCAAACAAAAAGCAAAACTTGCTGAATATGGATATGGCAAAGCGGATTTCATCCGGGTGCCCAATAGCAAGGGCGACACCTTGAATGGCTGGATGCTGAAGCCCGCCGGATTTGACCCTGCTAAAAAATACCCGGTGCTGTTCTGCAACTACGGGGGGCCTGGTTCACAACAGGTAGCCAACCGATTTGGTGCCGTAAGTGCCTGGCACCAGTTACTGGCTCAGAAAGGTTTCATTGTAGTGAGTGTCGATAATACAGGAACCGGTTTCCGTGGAGAAGAGTTTAAAAAGAAAACCTACCTCCAGCTTGGTAAATTTGAGATTGAAGACCAGATCGATGCGGCCAAATACCTGGGTACCATGCCCTTTGTTGATAAAGACAATATTGGTCACTGGGGCTGGAGTTATGGTGGCTTTATGAGTTCGCTGGCCATCACCAAGGGCAATGAAGTGTTCAGCGCGGCCGTAGCAGTGGCACCGGTAACTAACTGGCGGTATTATGATAATATCTATACCGAACGTTATATGCGCACCCCGCAAGAGAATGCCAAAGGATACGATGACAACTCTCCCATCAACTTCACCGATAAGATCAAAGGGAAGTACCTGATCATTCACGGAACGGCGGATGACAATGTGCATTTCCAGAATGCGACACAAATGATCACCGCATTAGTAAAAAGTAATATTGATTTTGAAAGTGCCTACTACCCGAACAAGAATCACGGGATCGGCGGCATGGCGGATAATACCACATTCCATCTCTGGAGCAAGATGACCAACTGGATCCTGGAGAATATGGGAAATGATAATACACAGAAGCCGGCGGGTGGTCAGGTGAAGCAGCCGAAGGGATTTTGATGGTGAGTGGAGAATGGAGAGTGGTAAGTGGTGAGTGGGGGGCGTAACTGATCGGATATACCCTAAATAAATTGAGCCCTCCGAATTACGGAGGGCTCAATCATTATATGATGTATTCCCACTTTCCACTCTCCATTTTCCACTCTCCACTTACCTAAAAAAAAGAACCCCCGATGTAAAATCGGGGGGCCCTAATCAAAAACCATTAACCATTAAACCTTATCCTATGAAAATTCATTGCTAATATCGGCATTAATGCGAAATCACAAAACATTTGTGCCGTGCTTTTTAGCCGAAATGGACAAAATCATCCTCAAATCACGATTTTTTGACTTTACTCAACTCATTCATAATGAGATTTGTAGACGATGTACTACATAGGTCATGTGCAATCGTTTGCGCAATTTACCCTACCTTACGGCAACTTTCTCCAGTTTTACAGGGTTATACAGTTCAATATGAGAAAAATTCTTGTGGCCGTTTCCGGCGCCAGTGGTTCCGTCTATGCTTCTTTACTGATGAACCGGTTA
>JAKQJH010000296.1 GCA_029561255.1 Bacteroidota bacterium
GTGCCGCTGGCATCCGCGTTTCCATTGCCGTTTTTACAGGCCGTCAGTACACTGATGGCGATAAGGGCGATAAATACAATTTGCTTCATACTTCAGTATTTAAATTTCGGGATGGAATTACTTACCTAAAATGGTTTGATAATTGATCTGTGATTGCAATAACTGCACCCTGTGGGTGATCAGGGACTGGCGGGCCATATCTTCCGCATTCACTTCTTTCAGAAAATCATTGGCGGTAATCACCCCGTTCTCCAATTGGGCTTTAGCAGCTTCAGTTACAGTTATACGCAGCGCAATGATCGCTTCATCCGAACTGATCAATTGCTGCAACTTATCGATTTCGGCCTGCTGCTGTTTTAATTGTGCATTCGTGTTGAGTAAAAATGTTTCCTTTTGTACTTCCACTATTTTCTTATTTACCTGCACCTGTTCTTTTTCTTTCTTCTTTGTATAAAGGCCACCCAGTGACCAGTTGAACCGCAGTCCCCCGATGGAGTAAAAAGCAAATTCATTCTTCAGCATATTCAGTCCCGGACGTCCATAACCAGCTTGGGCAAAAAGACTGGCTTTGGGCTGGTTCTTTGCCTGGATCAGTTTATCCTGCTGACCAATCAGGTTTTCCTGTTCGGTATACAGCTTCAGTTCAGGCCGGTCAATGTTAAGATCCGCGACCAGCAAAGAGACGGGTTGTTCCAGTCGCACTTGCTCATTTAATTCCTGTCCCACAAAAAGAGAAAGTGCAGCCACGAGTCCTTTACGTGACGTGCTGATCTCAACGGTGCGTTGTCCTGTCTTCAACAACTCGGCCTTCAGCATATTCAGGTTGGATTTAAACGCCACCCCGTTTTGTACCTGCGCCTCCACTTTTTTGATGCCGGTCTCAATATCCTTCTTTACCAGTTCCACCTGTTTGAGTTGTTCATCCAGGTAAAGAATACTCAGGAATAACTGGTTGATCCTTTCTTTCACTTTATACAATTCCACTTCCACTTTCTGGTCTTCCACTTTGGCATTCAATTGTTGAAGGGTCTTTTGTTCACGGGTAAGCCCCCCGTCGTAGATCAGTTGGTTCACATCGGCCACCAGTTTATACTGATCCTTATTCGGAGCTTCGATACTGAACCCCGGAATGGAAATCGGCACACTGGTCACGTCCGATTGATAAGTAGCCTGCCCGCTTATGGAGAATTGTGGCAGGAATCCTTTTTGCAGATTCTCAACACTGATGCCGGCCGTTTGGCGCACCAGGTCTTTTTGTTTCACCGCCGGGTAGTTTTTCTGTGCCAGTTCCCAGGCCGTGGTCAGGCTCAGTTGCTGCAGTGGCTGAGCGCCGGCATACAGGCTGAAGGCGATCAGTAAAAGAAGAAATAGTCGTTTCATATTCATATTTTAACCAGTTGGTTAATAGTGTTTCAAAAAAAATCAGGCTTTAATGGAATCTATGATGAACCGGGGGATCTCGGTTTTCCGTTGCTCCATCACCATCCTGAATTGCTGCTCATTCATGCCCATATTTTTTTGGAGCATGGGTTTGGCCACAAAAGGAAAAATGGTCATAGATAACATATTCATCAGCAGGTGAAGTGGATGAATATCTTTAATCGTTCCCTTCGCTTTCTCTGCTTCGATCTGGGCCAGGAATTTTTCCGGTTTGGGGGTGGACTTCCCTTTCCAGACTTTTCCAAGAAAATAATTCGGATCCCGGTGTATTTCATTCAGCACAAAAAGCGGCAGGTAAGGATTCTCCATCACCAGGCTGATATATTCTTCACAGAACTTTTCAATTTTTTCGAATAGCGGAAGCTCGGCTGTAAATACTTCATTGATCCTGGGAAAGAGCCGGTTGGCTGCTTCCATAAAAATCACTTCAAACAGCTTCTCCTTGTTCTTGAAATAGTAATGCACCAGTGCCTTGTTAATCCCCGCCTCATCGGCAATATCCTGCATCCGGGCCCCGGCCATACCATCCCGGACAAAGACCTTCTTCGCAGCGGCGAGGATCTGCTCCTCTGTGGTTTTATCTTTCTGTTTTTTGGGCATTTTAACCAAATGGTTAACAAAGATGGAAATTTTTAACCAAATGGTCAAATTTAAATTCAGGTGTCAGTTGTCGGCTGCCAGATGTCAGGGGCGTACATAATTCGATGCATCCTGTTCCCGCCAGTAATAGCGCTTCCTGGGTTCAGACTCTCCAGACACCTGACACCAGACACCTGACACCTACTTTAGTGAGTAATTAAACGAAAACTGATAAATCGGCACCGAATAATCAATCTCCGGCGGCTTTGTGTATTTGTAGTACAGCACTTTGATATTTACAAGCCGGGTGATCTCCACGCCCCAACCTAAAGACCAGCCCTTATAGACGCCATTCGTCTGAATGTCCGGCATAAATTCTTTTAACTGCGAAGGATTGGTATAACAACTGATATACCGCCAGGCCAGCCAGGTGACGCCCATATTTTTATTGTTGGATCGTTCCCAGGCACCTGTCTGGACATAGAGGCCAAGAGCGCCGAACCCATTGAGAAAATTGACGGGCTTACCAGTCAGGGGATCCGTGATCAAACCGGTTCGGACACCAGTCAATACCCGCTCCCCGAGATGATATAATAATCCGGTCTTGGTCAGCTTCTCCTTCTTGCGGGTAAAATAAATAACCCCATCCACCGAAAGATTGGCCAGTCCGCTGAGGGGATTGATAAAATTAGTCACCAGCGATTCATTGCTTTGCTGGAACCCGGGGACTTGTTGCTGGAAATTATTGGAGGAAACCCCTGAATAAAATGAAAGCGGTAACGCAAACTTCCCGGGCTCACCAATAAATAATCGTATAAAACGGGCTGAGGCATTGACCTGACCGTTATTGACGATATCTATAAATCCACTGGTGAATATCTCCGGTTTGTAATTATTTGCAACTGGCACGACTTGCTTTGCAGCCATACTGCTATCTGTCCCCTTTGGCTCAGGTGGTTTTGCCTGCGGCCATAGCATAGCCGGCAGCAACAAGAGACAGGCCGTCAGGATCAGTTGCATACGGGTGGTTCATTCATGATGATACCGGATCTTACCGGCAATCGTTCCGGCAGGGCACGGTGAGGAAAAATAGCAGCCGGGTCGTCGGTGACTCCCCGGCTGCTAAAAATTAATTAACGATGCTGAACACTGCACAGAGTGCCATAATACTCAGTGTACAGTTAGCTGTCATCGAACCTGTTGCCAGGCAAAGTGCACGGCATGTGGGATTAAATACACAGGCGGCCATCATACAACTGAAACACTCTCCGGCAGTGAGTACATTACTACAAGGGGCAGCAGCACGGGCGCCCAGATTATACCGCGTTGATACCTGATCCGGTATGGCGAACGGTGTATACTGACTGAGCGTACCGTCATTGAAAACGGCTTTACCTGCCAGGTATTCGTCATAATTAAGATCATAAATCCGGACAGTACCTGTAGCGGACTCATCATTATATTCACGCAGGTCCTTATACAATAACAGGTAACGGGCATTGCGTGGCAACCCGTTATAGTCATCCCGCACCCTGATGGCCTGTAGCTGCCCTACGATTTTCTTTTTACCATTATACAAGCCGCTAAAATGAAGGTAAATTACGGGTACCTGCTTCTGTAATTCGCCCGTAGTGGCAAGGCCAACATAGCTTTGTTTCAGGTCCGGCGTTCCGGTTTTCCCAAATGCTGAATGATTAATCACATGGGCATAATCTGCAGATGAAAGAAATTCCTGCAGGATTGCATTGTCACCCGTTTGCGCACGGGTACCTATGCTCAGCGCACTGAGCAGTACAAATAAATAAAATTTCATGGCTATACTTTTACCGCCTACTCTTGATCCGTTTTTCGGCATCCACGGATCCTGTTATCAGGACAAACCGAAAATAGAGCGGCGATAAAAAATGACCATGGGTTTTTCAACAGGAAAGAGTGCTTTTTTTCGGAAGAAAGACTGAGGGAAAGAGAGAGGCTAGAAGCGAGAAGCTAGAAGCGAGAAGGGCCTGCTGGGCGGTCTCCTTCGATACGTCCCGCAAAAAAATAACCCAATCCCCTGCAGGTTATCTTTCGCGGGACTACTCAGGATGACAAGAAAATTCCGCTTCGAAAAGGGAAAAGAGGAAGTTGTAACAAACCAGCATGTTGCTTTAAAAGCAAAACATTTCTTAGAATGGGCTGTTGACTACCGACTACTAACTCCCGACTACTAACTAGTTACTCCGCCCAGCTCATCACATAATCCCCGTTCTCAATCTCCAATGCTTGTTTGGTGAGCATGAGTGGACGGAAGGTATCCACCATCACGGCGAGTTCTTTGGTTTCTTTGGCGCCTATACTTTTCTCAACTGCACCTGGGTGCGGACCATGGGGTATGCCGGCCGGATGAAGGGTGATCATGCCTTTGGTGACATGTTTGCGGCTCATGAATTCACCCTCCACATAATACAACACTTCATCGCTGTCGATATTACTGTGATTGTAAGGAGCCGGAATGGCATCCGGATGATAATCATATAAGCGCGGTACAAAGGAACAGACCACAAAGGCACTGGTCTCGAAAGTCTGGTGGATCGGGGGCGGCATATGTACCCGACCGGTGATCGGTTCAAAATCGTGGATCGAGAAAATATAAGGATAACAACAACCATCCCAGCCGATCACATCAAAGGGATGCGTGCCATAATGGAGTCTGTACAACATCCCTTTCTTTTTGGCCTTGATCAGGAAGTCTCCTTTTTGATCGATCGTCTGCAGGTCCTGCGGCGGACGGATATCCCGTTCGCAATAAGGCGAATGTTCCATCAGTTGTCCGTACTTACTCATATAACGCTTGGGATAACGGAGGGGTGAGAATGATTCCACAATAAATAGCCGGTTATCCGGTGTATTAAAATGGATCTGGTAGATCGTACCGCGGGGCAGGATGATATAATCGCCATATGAAAAAGGCAGTTGTCCGTACTGTGTATGCACGATCCCGCTTCCCTCATGCACAAAGATCATTTCATCGGCATCGGTATTCTTGTAAAAATAATCCGTCATGCTCTCTTGCGGGGCCGCCAATACAATATGACAATCACTGTTGACCAGCACCGGCACCCGGCTCTGCAGGTAATCCTTAACCGGTTTTACTTTAAAGCCTTCCAGGCTGCGGTGTTTGAGCATTTTCTCCTCAGCGATCTGCGGACTCACATCCACCTGGGCTTCGGTTTTGATGATCATGGTTGGCGGGTGACAGTGATACAACAAGGCATAATCATCACTGAATCCTTCGGTGGAAAATAATTGTTCGCTGTAAAGGCCGCCATCCGGTTTGCGGAATTGGGTATGACGCTTGTGGGGAATGGAGCCGAGGGTATAGTAGTGGGCCATGGAGTTAAGTTGTAAGTTATAAGTAATAAGTTATAAGTAACTAGTTCCTGTTTAATACGTGTTCCGTTGTGCTATTAGAAAAACTAAAAAAAATGATCAAACCAGGGGACTAAGTCCTATTACGGCTACCATGAGGAAATAGAATTTCCACTGGCGCTTGTCGATATAGTAAGTGAAGTTGCGGTGAAAAGGCATATACAAATTTATACTATTTACCAGAAAGACTGCTTACCGGGTAAAGGGTACCGTCATAGAAAATACCATTGCCCTGCACTTCCAGTCTCTTTCCGTCGAACCCGGGGGTATTTAACGTCCCTCTCCAGTTTAACAGATTCCCGTTCCTTTCCACAATAAACACATTGGCAAACGAAAAACTACCTCCCCAGTTTCTGACTACATGAAACACAAAAAGCCCGTCAGTGGTTTTGCCCAGGTATTTATAATTAATAGAGCCCCCATCGTCTGTATACACCGAATAAAATCCGAAATCAGTGGTCCAGGGTTGTTTGGCGTCCGTAATTTTCTTAATG
>JAKQJH010000321.1 GCA_029561255.1 Bacteroidota bacterium
GAAAAAATTGATGCCGGCTGTCCAGCCAAACCAGCCCCTGACGCGGTTGCTGTATTCATGGTTTTTATAGCCCACAGACGGTAGTACAAAACGATAACCGGTAAAGGGCACTGTTTGATCAGAGATCAGTACGGCGTAAGAAGGTCCCGCGTAGAAAGAAATATATTTATTAAGTTTCACATTCAGGTTCAGGTGAAATTTATTCAGCAGGTTTAAATAATCCCAGGAACCGCGGTAGAGATAATCAGCCGTGAGTTCAGGATTGATGGTAAGGGTCCGTTTTTTATTCAATCTTAGTTCACTGCCCAGTCCGTAGCCGAAGGAATAGATCCGGTCATTGTCCCGCGGACTCACACCTGCCTGCAGGATGCTGTAGAATTTTGAGTTGCCGGTTTTGAAAGCGACATTAAAATCAGTGAGTTCATTACGAGAGACACTGAGTTTGTGATAGCCTTTGAGGATAATATTGATAAGGCCGATGCTGTAGCCTTCAGAAGTATCGGCAATATTGATAAGCCCGATCTGTACGCCTTTTAGTTTTTTTGCATAATTAATAACGCCTGAAGCCTGTACGCCATTCATTTCCCGGTTACTGAAATTGATCACCCCGGCCACCTGTACACCCGTCACTTTATTTTTCGAGAAATTAGCCACCCCTGCCGCCTGCCAGCCTTTCACACTATCCATCACGTGATTGTATACACCCGCTACCTGGAAGCCGGAGAAATTACCCTTCACTAAATTATTCACCCCGGCGGCCTGGAAAGCATATACTTTATTCAGTACGGTATTATTGATCCCTGCGATCTGCGCGCCGCGGGTTACACCCCCGACCACATTGAAGAGACCGGCTGCCTGGAAATACTGTACTTCTTTTTTATCGATATTGAAAAGACCTCCGATCTCCAGTCCATTGGTCCCGGCGGTATAACCACCGAGTACATTCAGGGAAAATTTATTCACGACCTGCCCGCTCATTTGTCCGTGTGAACCGAGTCCGGGTACCAGCGAAACCTGGAAGGGCCTTGTGGTAAAGAATTTTCCCAGGTTGATCGTCTGCATTTTCTGTTTGGTAGAAAGCAGGAAACGGCCCATACCGGTCCGTTCCACCCTGGATGAATCAGGTGTAGCTATCAGGGGGATCACGGTTAGTGAATCAGGCGCCTTTTCCGTTTTCATCGAATCCGGGGTGAGGTAATCTTCGGGACGGATCGTTACCACATCTGTTTCCAGCAGCACCGGCATGAGCGTGATACTGAGTTCCTGGCTGCGGCCGGGCTGGATCACAATGGATGTGTCTTCATAAAACTCCTTGCTCACGGTGAGGGTGGCGGAGGAAGCTTTACTGCTTTTGAGTTTCAGTTTAAAGAAACCCAGTTCATCCGTCAGTGCGGAAGCCAGCAGTTTTTTTTCATACACACTGGCATCAGGGATGGCGGCATCTGAATGTTCATCATATACATAACCGCTGACCGTATAAATTTTATCTTCCAGTTCCGCTTTCTTTGTAATCATCGTCATCCGGATGGGGGCTTTGCGGATGATGACATAGGTCCCGCTTTCACGAAATTCAAAACTGGTATTAAATATGAGACTGAGGACTTCTTTAATGGTTTTATTTCGCACATTCAGACTCACGAGACTGTCTTTCCGGACCACCGAAGAACTGTAGGAAAAATAACAATCGGCTTTATTGCTGATGATCTCCAGCACCTGGTCCAGCCGCTGACG
>JAKQJH010000325.1 GCA_029561255.1 Bacteroidota bacterium
TGTGGTCGATACTTCCTGGGATGTGTCCGAACTGATGTTTTTTGATGATGCCGCCGGTCAGAAAGTTTACCAGGATCATCCGGTGCATGAGGCCTTTGTGAAGACTTATGGTCATCTGTGGAAGAAAGTGATCGTGTATGACTCAATAGACGTTTAATTTTACGAAACAAAAACCCTTTCTATGCCCCTTCAATCCGCTGTTCCTATCCTGGCTTTTCTGGATGCTAAAGAATCGGCCGCCTTCTACCGTAAACTCGGTTTCGAATGTAATGACAGCTGGAAAGAATACCTGATGTGTAACCGGGATAAGATCGAGATCCATTTATGGAAATGTGATGATCCGGCCATTCCAAAGAACACCGGCTGTTATGTAAGGGTGGATGAGATTGATACACTCTATAAGGAATACAGCGACCTGGGTATTATTCATCCCAATGGCCCGCTGGAGAACAAACCCTGGGGCATGCGGCAGTTCAGCATACTGGATAATAGCGGGAATATTATAAACTTCGGGCAGTACCTGGTTTAACCGTCAGACATTTTCTTAAAAATAGCAAAATCCATTTCAGTCCGTATTGTATAGCCGGCCTTTTCATACATTTTTATAGCCCTTGTATTATCATTCCGTACATGCAGGAAGGGTATCTGTCCATCACGAAGAATGCGTGAACTGGCTTGGGAAAGTAGTACTGCACCATAACCTTTACCGGTAAAATCAGGGTGCGTACAAATGGCACTGACTTCAGTATAGCCGGAAATCTTTAAACGTTCACCAGCCATGGCGGCCAGTCGGTCACCTTCAAAAACCCCGATATAGTTACCGAATTCAATTGTGCGGTTATTAAATGGTCCGGGTTTGGTCAGGGCGGTCAGCTCAATCATTTGCGGGATATCTGCGGTGTCCAGTACCCTGGTTGTAATACCCTGCGCCATAAAAGGGATATGATTCCGGCAAACCATCTGGAAAAGCCGGATAGTAAATCCTTTTTTACAGGAGACAGGTAATTCAATATTCTTATTAATGATATAAAAAAAATTACGGTCGGCGGGAAGATGCTTATCAAGGTGATTTTTATCCGCTTCACCCCATTCAGCCATGGCTACAAAAGGAGAAATTTCCGGATAAAAATATTTCAGTCGGTCATCACCCTCATTATTATGCTGATGATAACTGCAGAGTGATTCCCAGATAGGATTATCAAGCAGTGATTCCATTTGCCAAAAATAAAAAGATAGTCCGCCGGATAAACGGTAATTACATAAACGGGATTTGAGTTTATTTTCCCGGCAGTTTTTTCCGTGGGTTGTCGAGATAAGCGGCCACCACTTCTTCCATATCCACCTCCATCAGGTTGGCCAGGGTGAGCATCCACATCAGTACATCACCGAATTCTTCTTTGGCATTTTCCTTGTCACCCCGGGCAATGGCCGAAGAGAGTTCGCCCACTTCTTCATGAAACCATAAAGCGGTATGATAAACACCCCGGGCATTATCGTTTTCAAAATAACGGTCCCTGACAATCTGTTGCAGTGCTGCAATTTCCATAGACTGAATATTGTTGATTAGTTGGTTTCTTTCTTGGGGGCTGAACGGCTGCCGCTGTACAATTCATATTCAAAGAGGCGGCAGTCAATTTTACTGGTATAAAATTCAATCCGGCGTTTGGCTTTCAGGCCGATTTTTTTAGCCAGTTCGAGATTGCCGGTAAATACATAGCCAAAGTAGCCGCCACATTTCTGTTTCATAAAATCACCGATCCGGGCATAGGTATCTTCCAGTTCCTTTATATCACCCAGCCGTTCGCCATATTCGGGATTGACGAAAAAAACACCGGGCACTCCTTGCGGAACATCTGTATCGGCAAAATCGCAGACCCCGAATTCGATCAGGTCGGCGACGCCGGCAGCTACCGCATTCTTCCTTGAATTTTCAATGGCCCGGGCACTGTAGTCCGTGGCAATGATTCGCAGTCCGGGTACTTCTTTGATCTGTTCTTCCAGTAATGCATCTTCTTTAAAATAAACGGTTTCATCATATCCATTCAGATGCATAAAGGCATAGTTCGTGCGGAATAATCCAGGTCTCCGGTTGGTGGCGATCATGGCCGCTTCAATGGCCAGTGTACCCGAACCGCACATCGGATTCACAAAGGGCGATTGCCGGTCCCAGGTGGTGGCATAAATAGTGGCAGAGGCCAGTGCTTCCAGCATCGGTGCCTGTCCGGGAATTTTCCGGTAACCATGTCGTCCCAGTGAATCACCGGTGGTATCAATAAATACCTCGGCGTTTTCATTTTTCCAGAACAGATTGATCACGGCCCCGCTGAGTTCAGCTCCGGTACTGGGACGAACCCCTCTTTTCTCCCTTAACCGGTCTACAATCGCATCTTTCACCCGCAGGTTGGCAAACATACTGTTGTTGATCGTAGGATTATTCACATTACTGGTGATGGAGAAGTAGCCATCATCCGGTAATATGTTTTCCCAGGGATAATCAAGTAAGTGCTTATAAATATCATCTGCATTAACAGCGGTAAACTGTTTTATTTTATAGAGTACCTGGCTGGCGCAATGGAGATTGAGGTTGAGCCGGATACAGTCGGTCACCGTACCCGTGAGTTTCACCCCGGTAATAAACGTTTCATCCGGTGTAAACCCCAGTTCCCTAACTTCCTGCTCCAGGTAAGGGGCAAGTCGTTTTGGGCAGGTAATAATCAGCTCTGCTTTGTCTGTAAATACATTCATCATGGCCGTAAAGGTAGAATATAAAGAGCGGGTTTTGGAAGGGTCCGTCTCAGTTTACAAACACTTCATCCGCGAATATCCAGCCCTTATCTCCTTTGCCGGGATGCCACAGCGGCAGCTTCGACACCGGCACCGCCACTATTTTTATATATTTCAACAGTACCGGGGAAAAGGATAACTCGAAAGCTTTGAGATAAGCGGGCGCCACTTTAAGCGGTTGCTGTGGTGTAAGACGGCTCAGTAGTTTCAGGTGACCAGCATCATCACCACCCCAGACTTCAATCGACACCGGCGGCATGATATAGCCTCCGATATCTATCAGTGTACTGAGGGTAACACTGGAAACGGTAACCGGCGATGAAAACTGCAGTAAGGATTCCATTTTATTTTTCCGGTATCCCAGCCATTTGCCGCTTTTGAAATTCCCGGCTTCTCCTTTTACCAGATCGGTCAGTGTCCGCGGACCATCTCCCTTGTACTGTTCTTCCGGCGGCAAGAGGTTGATGACCGAATCCACCCGGTACTTTGCGCTATAGAAATAAGTCTCCATAATATCACTGCTGATCCAGCCCGGTTTAAAAGCTTTGGCTTTTACGGTCACGTGCTGAGACAGTGTGGTATTTTGCTTGTACTCCGGCGATTTAATACTATCCGGGTCCGTACCATCCAGTGTATAACGGATACTCACCCCGTTTACATAATGTTTTAACCGCAGTACGATAGGGTCAGTGATAATCTGTTCTTCATTGAGTAATACAGGCGGAGTCAGTTTTAATACAGTGGTATCTCCGGCAAACCCCTTTTCAACAACCACTCCTTTCAGTGCAACGGCCAGTTGATTTATTTCGGTTTCATTGAGCCCGGTATTCCAAAGATAGAGTCGGGATAATTTTTTAAGTCCGGTCAGCTTATGGATATCCTCTTTTTTAACCACTGTGCCGGACAGAGAGAGCTGCCGCAGCTCTTTCAACTTATTCAGTTCATCTAAATTCTTACCACTGATTGAAGTAAAAGACAGATTTAGTTTGCGCAGGTTACTGAATTCACTGATTGTTTTCAGTCCATCATCTTTTACAGGCATTTTAGTCAGGTTGAGACTTACCAGCTGTTTTTTTACGGCCAGCAGGTCTTTTAATTGTTCCGTTGAATAAGCCGATGCGCTGAAAAATGAAGCGCCCAGTGCTGGTGAATTCATAGCCAGGGCGGAGACCACCCGGTAATTATTGTTCAGGTTTTTTATTTTCATTTCATCCGCCGCCGTAAAATCATAATCATCCGTTTCAATGGTATTGAATCGGGAATGGGCGATGATGCGGATGGAATCTGTTTCCGGCAGATCCATTACCCGGGTCTTGAAACCGGCTCCGCTTTTTATCCATAAATACAACAACTGTATTTCCTGATCAGAGAGTTGTGGTTTTCCTTTTGGAGGCATATGCTTTTTATCATCGGGATCTAAATGCACCCGGTTCAGCAACAAGCCAAAACCTGCAGCCGTGGTATCCCAGAGTTTCCCGTTCTTTCCTCCTTTTACCAATAGCGTTTCAGTTTCCATGGATAAATGGCCTTTTGCTTTTTGTGCGTTATGGCAACTCATACATTTTGACTCCAGTACCGGCCGGACCATATCCTTATAGACTTCTGCTTCTTCCATCAGCACCACCTTCGCTCTTTTCTCCGGACTTACCGGGGCCAGCAAATAGTTTTCACCATGGGTAATGGTGGCGCCCTGGTGGCCTGTTAATACTAAAATCAGCAGGCAGGCAAGTGAAATTGAAATCCTGAATCCGCGTACGCGGTTTATTTTTTCCCGGTAAGTAAACCATAGTATGGAGAGTAATGACAGGGCCGTTCCTCCCCATTTATGCCAATTCACCAAGGGGGTATCAAATCCTTCTTCTGTGGAAAGAAATAAACCCATGAGTGCGCTGATGGCGGCTGTCAAAGCGGAGAATAATAGCAGGAATTCACTGATATGCCTGGTAAATTCATTTTCATGACTACGGTTTCCCATGAAGAGCATCCAGGTAATATAGAGGATCAGCAGTACCAGCGGAAAATGCAGGAGCATGGTATGCATACGGCCGGCTACCTGCAGCCAGGCTGGAATGGCCAGCCGGCTTTCAAACAACAACAGGAATACCAGCAGGCAGTTGAGGGCAAAGCAAATATTAAAAAGCAGGTTCCTGGTGCGTTGCATACTTAATAAATCTTTAATTCATCAATAAATATCCAGGCATGTTGCCCTTTTGCGGCATGCCATGCGGGCATTTCTTTCGGGACCAACAGGGTGATATATAATTGACGGGTCTTTATTTTGGGGATTGCTTTAATCTGCCGGTAGCGGCAATGGGTGCCGGTTGTTTCTTTGTCTGCCTTCAGTTGTGCTGTTCCTATGAGTTGAAGACCGGTTCCCTTCCGGTTATCGCCCTCTATCCGGATTATTTCGGGCAGGAAAATCCAGGCGCTTTCGCTTTGTAAAAAATGAAGCAGTACACTGTTTACTTTTTGTCTTTTACCCAGATCAACCGTGATGGAAACCGTATCACATTGATATCCCATCCAGTTTTTACTGTTGGTCTTCGCCACTCCGCCCAGGTTATCAATCAGGGTTTGTTCGCCATTTCCGGGGTAAGAAGCATGGGGCAATGTATACTTCAGTGATTTAATCCGTTTGCCATTTTTGATAAAGGTTGCAACGGCTGTTTCTGATGGCAGAAAAGCGGCACCAAAGGCTTTTGCTTTCAGTATGGTCAGATTTTGCGTAATGGTGACCGGGCCGTTATAAACAGGATCATTTTGAGTTGGTTCCTGGCCATTCAGGGTATAATGGACGGAGCTGCCTTCCTGCGCAAACTTTATTTCGGCTACCGTTTTATTTTCAAAGAACACGGATGGGTATTTCAGTAATGGAGGGGCCAGCTGAAATAGTTCCTGGCTATACACAGGCCGGAAACTGCAGACTAATAATAAAATCATCAGGTAATTCCTCATAGAACCGGCTTTAATTTATAAGGATATGCCTGCCCCGAATTCCATTGAGCCACATACAGGTTCTCTTCATCATCAATGCATACATCGTGCGGGTATTGAAAGACCTTTATTGTCTGGTACATTTCATCGGCCATCGTCCCGTTGTAAGCCGGTGTGCTGCCTGACAGGTTGGATATAACCTTATTGGTTTTGTCCAGTATAGTAATAAAACCGGATTGCTGCCATAAGCGGCTATTGCTTTGCAGTACGGCCGCATATAAATAATCACCATGAATCACGGGCCGGCAAACCCAGGCGCCCGGAACGGGAATGGTATCCATATACCGGCCATCTGTTGTATAACGTTTGAAAGCCTGCTCTTCCCTCGAAGTCACCATCAGTACCGGGTTGTTTTTATCCCGGTTGTCATAACAGATTCCGTGTGCGTTTTTCAAATGCTTTTCTGATGAACCCCGGCCACCCCAGTGCCGGATATATTCTCCTTTATAATTGTATTGAATAATAAAGTCCTTGCCATAACCATCTGCAACATAAATATCTCCATTGGGGGCAATAGTAGTTTCCGTAGGAATATATTCTTCTTCTTTACTGTATTCGCCGGTTTCCTTCGGATAGTTCAGGGTAAGTAATACACGGCCATCCAG
>JAKQJH010000333.1 GCA_029561255.1 Bacteroidota bacterium
CTGGATGAGTTTTATGAAGGGGTATATGCCGCCTGTGAAAAATACGGGGTGGACCTGGTAGGTGGCGATACCACGTCATCACAAAAAGGATTTATTATTTCCCTGACAGCGATCGGGGAAGTGGCACCGGATAATTTTGTAAAAAGAAGTACGGCTAAGAAGGGGGATCTGCTTTGTGTAAGTGGTGACCTCGGAGCCGCCTACGTAGGACTGTTGTTCCTGGAAAGGGAAAAAAAGATCTTTATAGAGAGTCCGGGTGTGCAGCCTGATCTCGAAGGGGAAACCTATGTGATTGGCCGCCTGCTTAAACCAGAAGCCCGGAAAGATATCGTGGAGTTTTTTGCGGCCAACCAGATCAAACCAACGGCCATGATGGATATCAGCGACGGCCTGAGTTCAGAGATCCTGCATATCTGCAAGGACAGCAACCTGGGTTGTGTTTTATATGAAGAAAAAATTCCTGTATCGGAGGAAATGAAAAAAGCGGCCTTTAAATTTGAAATAGATCCCACGGCTTGTGCGTTAAGTGGGGGAGAAGATTATGAACTGCTCTTTACCGTGGCCCAGGAAGATTATGAGAAACTGGTCCTGAATGAGCAGATCAGCGTGGTAGGGTATATGACCGAACCCGAACTGGGAGCGAATATCATTACCAAGGGCGGAAGCAAACATCCCGTCACCGCGCAAGGCTGGAATCACCTGCAGCCATAAAATAAAACAGGGAACCTGAGATCCTATGAGGAGAACACTGATGTTTTGTTGTACCATCCTGCTTACTGCCTGTGGCGTGAGCAAGTCCTCCTTTTCCCCGGCCACTAAGTATGCCCCGGATCAGTTGCAGCGGGATTATGATCTTTACCGGGATATCCTGGAGCATCATCACCCCAGTCTTTACTGGTACACCCCACAGGATAGTCTCAATTACTATTTTGATTATGGTCGAAGGCAGCTCGTGGATTCCATGACAGAACCACAGTTCAGAAAACTGCTCAGTTATGTTACCGCAAAGATCAACTGCGGCCACACCACCATACGCTCCTCCAAAGCCTGGTCGAAGTACGGTGATACTGTACGGGTGGGAAAGATGTTCCCTCTCAGTATGAAACTCTGGAATGACACCATGCTGGTCACTGCCAATCTCAACCGCAAAGACAGTATACTGCGTCGCGGTACCATGATCACCAAACTGAATGGGAAGACGGTAGCTGAACTCACCGATACGATGTTTCAGTACCTGTCGGCAGATGGCTTTAATAAGACCCACAAGTATCAGTCCTTAAGTAACCGGGGTTATTTCGGTTCTTTATATACCACGATCTATGGTCCACGGGAAAAATATGAAGTAGAGTACGTAGACAGTACAGGAAAATCAGCGAACATCACAATTCCCGTTTACAATCCGGCTGCGGATACCGTTGGCAGAATGGCGGTACGTCCGCCTGCCCGAATACCCCTGCCTTCAAAAAAAGAGCGGAGACGTCAGCAGATCAGTACGATCCGTTTGTTAAGGATCGATACGGTAAATCGTTCTGCCATGATGACCCTTTCCACTTTTGGCAAAGGGTATGGACTGCGTAAATTTTTCCGCCAGTCATTTGAAGCCCTGAACAAAAATGGCATTACCCATTTTATAGTAGATGTGCGTGGCAACGGGGGTGGTAATGTCAACAACTCCACCTTGCTCACCCGTTATATAGCCGATCAGCCCTTCCGGACCGGGGATTCACTTTATGCCATTCATAAAAGAAGTCCTTATTACCGGCATATCCAGAATCATTTCTGGAACAGGGTCTTTATTTCTTTTTTCACCCGTAAGAAGAAAGATGGAAAGTATCATTTCGGTTATTTTGAGCGGCATCATTTCAAGCCAAAGAAGCAAAATCACTTCAATGGTAAAACCTATATCGTCACCGGGGGAAATTCATTTTCCGCCACCACTTTGTTTACGTCCGCACTCATCCGACAGGAAAATGTGCTGGTAGTGGGAGAGGAAACCGGCGGCGGGGCATATGGAAATTCGGCCTGGCTGATACCGGATGTTACTTTACCGGAAACGGGTGTACGTTTTCGCCTGCCCTTATTCAGGCTCGTAATTGATAAAGACCTGCCTAAGGATGGTCGTGGGGTACAGCCTGAAATTCTTTCACTCCCCAGTAAAGAGGCGATCAGGCGCAATGCGGATTATAAAATTGAAACCGTGATGGAACTTATTAAAGCGGACCAGTTGAAAAATAAAAACCCCCGACCGTAGTCAGGGGTGTATCGCTAGTATCTGTTCAATGCACATTATTCGGCTTCTGCCACCACTTCTTTCACTTCCGGAATCATTCTTTTCATCATGCCTTCAATACCTGCTTTCAGGGTAATCATAGAGGAAGGGCATCCGCTGCAACTTCCCTGCATAGCCAGGTTTACGGTGCCGGATTCATAACTTTTAAACTGAATGGCACCCCCATCCATTTCCACGGCCGGCCGTACATAATTATCAAGTAATTCCTTGATTCTTTTCACCACATCATCATCGTCAGCAGACACTTCGTTACTGCTCACCTGTTTTACGGTGGCCAGTTCCTCTTCATTCACCACTGCCTTGCCTTCTTCCAGGTAATCCTTCAAAAACTGGCGAATGGAGGGAATCACATCATTCCAGTCGGTATCGGGGATTTTGGACAGGGTCACGAAATTGCTGGCAATAAAGACGGCCCGGATAAAGGGAAAACCGAACAATTCGGTGGCCAGGGGAGAGGGTTTGGCGCTCTCTGCATCCGGAAAATCGATGCTCTTTCCGGGGTATAACAGCTTGTTAGCCACGAACTTCATGGTCTCCGGGTTCGGGGTCATCTCGGTATAAATGCTGATAATGGGATTGCCTGTTTTGATCATATCACTCGAATTATGTTGTAAAAATAACAAGAATTCCGGGCTTATGTTTACGAAGGCCGGAAACAGACGCCTACGGCGTATTTAGCCACGGATTTCACGGAT
>JAKQJH010000335.1 GCA_029561255.1 Bacteroidota bacterium
GAAATCCCGGCCGTCAGCTGGACCTGGTTCTTTGCCTGGATGGGTCTGGGGCTGCTGATTTATTTTATGTACGGGTACAGGAATAGTAAGCTAGCGGGTAAAGTACGAAGTTAGAAGTACGAAGTACGAAAGTAGTCCGTAAAAGTGATTGAGCCTGTTAGAATTGATTGTAAATGCTAAGATGGTACTTTCGTACCTCGCACCTCGTACTTCGTACCTGTGCCTTATCTTTGCTTTCTTTTGAAAACCCCGCAATGAAGTACCAGATCGGCGATACTGTCCTCATCCTCCATTCCAACGAAGAGGCCAAAGTGGTGGATATCATCAACAACAAAATGCTGATGGTGGAGACCAAGGGCGTGAGCTATCCGGTGTATATGGATCAGGTGGATTTCCCGTATTTTAAACGATTTTCTGAAAAGAAGCTGGTGCCGGAGAAAAAGGAAAAGAAATATATTGATGATGTGCGGAAGGAGAAATATGTTGAATCCAAGCGGGTGGAAGACGGGGTGTGGCTGACCTTTCTGCCGGTAATGGATCAGGATGAATTTGGCGACCTGGTGGTGGAGGAACTGAAACTGCATCTGGTAAATCATACCAAAACCCCGTACAATTTTGTATATAAGCTGCATTTTTTCGGCAAACCCGATTTTGAACTGAAGAATACCATTCAGCCCTTTGAAGATTTTTACCTGCACGATATCGAATTCAGTGAATTGAATGACAGTCCGAGTTTTGATTTTGAATTTACCCTCGTTACTCCGGATAAAAACCTGGCCCCGCATTTTGAAGCCGGGGTGAAACTCAAACCCAAACAGCTTTTTGCTAAAATCGAAGAGCTGAAGAAAAAGAACCTGGCCACTTTTTCCCAGCGTTTATTTGAGACCTACCCGGTCCGTACCTATGAAGAAGTGGTGGAATCGGAAAATGCCTGGAAACACCAGTTGTCAAAAGCCGGGTATAAAATATATGATGCCTCCAAAGCCCGGCAACACCTGGAACCGGCGCGTTCGGTCGTAGACCTGCACATCGAAAAACTCACAGATCACTGGCAGGATATGGATAATTATGAAATGCTCCAGTTGCAACTGAAGAATTTCGAAAAATACTTTCATCTCGCCGTGGCTCATCACCAGCCCTCCCTGATTATCATTCACGGGGTAGGGGAAGGCCGTCTCCGTGATGAAATACATGACCTGCTCCGGCTGAAGAAGGAAGTAAAGTCCTTTGTCAACCGCCACCATCCGGCCTATGGGTACGGAGCTACTGAAATATTCTTCCAATACTGATTTTCCTTTCTACCTTTGAACAGCTACAAGCCAGGCTATCGCTGCCTGTCATCCTGAGCGCGTCGAAGGAGACAGGTGGAGGAAAGTCCGGACAGCACAGAGCAATGCACCGGTGAACAGCCGGCCTGTTGAAAGACAGAGAGATAGTGCCACAGAAAATTACCGCCCGATGTCTGGTTTTCGATGAGGGTAACCTTTTCGCTAAACCTGCCTGCCGGCAGGCAGGGCTACGGAGGGCAAGGTTGAAAACGTGGGGTAAGAGCCCACGGCTTATGATGGTAACATCATTCGCGGGTAAACCTTGCATGCTGAAATGCCACGTATAGTACCGGTTGAGAGCGGCTCGCTCAAGCCAGGCTTCGGCCAGGCACGGTACAGGGTAGGCAGATGGAGCCCGGTGCGCAAGCGTCGGGACAGATAAATGATAGGCCGCACATGCAAATGTGTTACAGGATCCGGCTTATGGCTTGTAGCTATTTTTTCAGTTGTCAGCTGTCGGATGTTAGTTGTCAGGAAACAGCCCCTTCTGAAAAATTTTATTTTATAAAAC
>JAKQJH010000347.1 GCA_029561255.1 Bacteroidota bacterium
ATGGATCTCCGAACTGATCAATACGGCGATTGAAAAGATCATGGATCATCTGTCACCGGAACAGCATCCACGGGTGAAGTATATCAAGGACCTGGCGGCAGCAGCCGTTTTGGTAGCCGCCGCTGTGGCCCTGATCACCGGTGCAATCATTTTTATTCCTAAACTCAATTAACAGATTAACCAATGAAAACAAACCGTTCCTTTACCCTGCATCAGTGGTTGCTGGCATCTGCCATTTTCAGTGGCGGCTTGCTGGCTACCCGTATGCTAGTGACCCACACGATTGAGTATATCTTTCTTCCCTGGAATCTTTTCCTGGCATTTATTCCCTATGCAATCACCCGCTGGATGTCGGCCCGTCCTGATCTGTTTGAACACCGGTTGAAACGGTTTGCCCTCCTGGCTATCTGGATGCTGTTTATCCCGAACGCTTTCTATATCATCACCGATCTGTTTCACCTGCGGAATGTACATTCGGCTCCCCGCTGGTTTGATCTCCTGCTCGTTTTTTCCTTTGCCTGGAACGGGATACTATTTGGGGTGATTTCCCTGCGAAGAGTAGAACTCATCATCGGACTGGATCGCGGACCGATTTATTCCCTGGGCTTGATCTTTGCCGTAATGTGGCTCAACGCCCTTGGTATTTATATCGGTCGTTATCTCCGGTTTAACAGCTGGGACATCGTAACTGGTCCATTCAACCTGATGATTGAAATCGGGGACCTGGTGATCAATCCGTTGGAAAACTGGTATGCGTGGGGAATGACGGGAACCTATGCGTTGTTTATGACCTTGTTATATTTATCATTGAAGAAAATGGGAGAGTCTTTCCGGATTTAGAATTGCCCCTACGCCCTAATTCTCTTTTTTTTGCCCGCAAAGAATAGAAGACACTCCGATAGTTTGGACTATCATTATAGGATAGAAAATTCTTTTTTGGCTAAGCGGGAAATAATATGAAAAATTTTTAAAGAAAAAGGCTGCCCGTAAAACAGGCAGCCTTAATTATAATTGAATAGCTTTCTTTAGAAATCCAATCCCATCGCAAAATAATACTGCGGCTTGCCTTCAAACAATCCATTCATCTGCCAGGCCGCATCGAAGCGCAGGAAATAACCAAGCAGGGTACTACGGGCACCAAAGCCATAACCGCCGGCAAAAGGACCGATACCACCGGCTTTCACTTTTACATTGATGGGTCCTCCGGAATAAGATACAGAAGGACGTTCCCAGTTATCGTACTTGCCGTTCCAGGCCGTACCCAGATCCGCAAACTGTACGATCTGGAAATTACGGAGGAAGGCATTGTTGATTGGTTTATTAAAGAAGGTAGTGAATACAGGTACCCTGATTTCACTATTAATTACAAAAGCATTGTTGCCATTGGCTACATTCTGTTTGAAACCGCGCAGATTCACGGCCAGTGACTGGTAGGCATAATCGGCATCCGGATCAGGTTTGTTGGACGGATCGAAATATTTATATGAACCATCGGAACGCTGGTTATTGCCAAACATCAGCCAGTTGTCTACCCCGCCGAGATAGTAAATGATTTTCTGGGTTCCCCAGGAGAAATCGGCAGCGGCTCTTACCGACCAGCTGACATTCCGGTAGATCGGCAGGTAATGACGGGCATCAAATCCAAAATTCATGATATAGGGATTCTCGCCAGAACCGGTACCTGTGTTTTTACCGATCTGGAAATTATAGTCCAGGTAAGCCTTCCAGCGGAGACCCTTCCAGATATTCAGGACGGGACTGATAGCGTCGTCATGTATAAATTCAATTTTAGCCAGTGCATAGGTTTGCCGTATATCCTCGAGGTCCAGGGTCTGCGGTACATCCTTATTCGCTTTGAATACATATTTATCACTACGGTAACCCATGTTGAAACGAAGGCTTCTCACCTTATTAAAGGGATAGCTAACGGTACCCTGGTATAAGTTAGAGAAGAGTTTCACATCGCCAACGTTACTGGAATACAATGCGCCATTCCGGTAATAGGTCAAACCATAGTCAAAACGTTTTTTCAGGTATTGTGTCGTGAATATATATTCGTTATTGGAAAGGTCGGTACTCACGCGGAAACCACCGGCGATTTTCCAATCCTCAAACAGATCAGAAGTACCCAGCCGGATAATACCATTCAGGGGATCATTATTACTGAGCTGGATAGGACCATTGCCACCCTGGTAAGGCTGGTAACGGGTAACGAGCACATTATTATTAAATCCACTGACCAGGTAGTCGGTGAAAAACTTCGGCGGACGATACTCATACACTTTCGCCTTTTTCAACACAGATTCCTTTGCCAGTTCTACTGTATTCACCATATCCCCGACTTTACGGGTGCTGTCCGGTTTTTCTTCTTCAAAACCAGTATTGAAAAAGTCCTGTTGTTTCTTATTCAGCGTATCGGTCTTTGCTGTAACGACCGCTTCTTTCCGCAGCGCTTTCTTTTCTTCTTCAATCACTTTTCGCATATACTCGGTCGGACGGGCATTGATATTGCGGCGGCGCAATGTATTCTCATCCACCTTTAACCGGTACAGCAGTTTTACATCCCCGAGTTTGACCACTTCAGATACCTGCTGGTTATCACCGGCGGTGCGTGTTTCCAGTGTATTGCTCTGGTAATTGGTCAGCGGGAATACATAAGAGGAGTCGTTCGTTACCGAGACAAAACCTACGGAGTCGATATCGGTCTTATTCCATTCAGCCAGCAGGCTGTCCACGTCTTTCTGCGCAGGGTTGCGTAACATTTCGTCTCCGATAAATACGAGGGTGTCCAGTCCGGCTCTTTCTGTTTTGAAGAACCCGGCATAGCGGTTGGCAATCCCGTTTTCGTCACTGATAAACGTGAAATGGGAAGTATTATACTGTGAAGGGAAACGGGCATTTCCCAGGCGGAGATCAGTCAGTTTTGAGATCTGTTTTACATCGGATTTATTCCAGTTGTCCACCAGGTACACATTAAAATGGCGGGCCGGTAATGAATCATCACTGCTGCCGGCTTCTGCACTGGGACGATTGGAAGAATAAAGAATACCTGTTTTGTTCGGGAAGGCGACAAAGGAAGGATCGAGGTCGTCATATACATCATTGGTGATCTGTTCAATACTTTGTTTATCGATCTTATATACATAAATATCCGATTGGCCGCTCCGGACGGCACTCAGCACCAGGGTATTGTTGTCCAGCATGTATTTCATATCCTGGACCTGATCAAATTTATCCAGTGTTTGTTTCCAGAGTTTAACCCGGTTGACAAGATCATACACAAAGAACTTAGTCTTCCCGTCTTCATGATATAAAACGGCCAGTCGTGTGCCTTTCCCATCCCAGGCCAGGAGGGGATAATTCGGATGCTTTTCATCCTCACGGGTACGTACTCCCTGTTTCAGTAATACTTTTTTGTTTACGAAGTTTTCCATCAGCACTACCTGGTAACGACCCTGGTTGAACTCCACCACGGCATAAGTGAAGCTGCGGGGCACCGGGTTGGCGTTAAAATGGATATAGTCTTTCTTACCTACATATTCGCTCACGGAGAGTTGTCCTTTCGGGGAATTGCGGCGGCCACGGATATCTTTGAAATACTGATTCTGTACATCCGTCATGAAATCACGCAGGATGATCTTGAATTTTTTCTTAGCTATTTTATACGAAGCGTTATTCAGATTGCGGTAGATCCGGGCCAGGTACAGGAAATACGTGGTTTTATTTTTGCCGTATTTATCAGCAATATATTTCCAGAAGGAGTGTCCGGCTAATTGGGGTTTCTCAAATGCAAACTGGTAGAAGTTGCGGTAACTGCCAGCCAGCATCACCCCTCGGAGGTCATCATCCAGGCTGGTGTTCCAGTTTTCGGCTGCATAGGCGATATAGCCATCTGTCAGCCATTTCGGAAGATCCAGCAGGGCTTGGTTAGCAGCAAATTCGCCCAGGTCATCACCAAACAGCAGGTTTTCCACCAGGTTGCGGGCAATACCCTGACGAAGCTGACGGCGCAGGTTCTCGTGATTGCCATCATAGTAAACAATCATTTTATTATTCACCAGTTTGGTCACCCCGCCGGTATTCTGCCAATCGATACCGATACCGATATTGGACTGTTGCATTTCATCGTAATTGTTATAAATCACGATATTGATCCGGCGCTGGAGACCATACTCAACAAACTCTTCAATAGAGGGCAGTTCGGCTTCCGCCACCTGGGCCACATATTTGCCCAGTCCCAACCCGTCCTGGCTGAAATAACTGTTAAAGTTTTCGGTCTGGTAGTATTTCCAGTTGAATTTCTGGTACTGGACCCTGTTTTTTCCGAATTCCACGGTATTTACCTGGGCGGTGGATTCCAGTGCAAAGAGGAGGCTGAGGCAGGCAATAAGGCTAAGGACTTTCTTCATAGACTATGACTTACTGTTCAAAAAATCTTTAATCGTTTAATTCTCTTGTTTGGCAGCCTGCCTTTTCATTCAGAGGAGGCACTGGCAGGAACATCGTTTCCCCTATCAGCAGTGAATGGACGATATCCCGGATCAAAAGTAGCTATTTTGTACTTTTGACCCCGTATCAGGTCTTCCGGAAACCGGCTTTCCGGGATTGTCTTTAAAAGTACGAAAAAACCATCCATGTTAGTTGTTAAGTCTTTCACCTTTAGTCCGGTCCAGGAGAATACCTATGTTTTGTATAACGAACAAAAACAATGCTGCATTATTGACCCGGGCTGTTATTTTCCGGCTGAAAAGGACGAATTAAAAACGGGCATTGAAAAAGCCGGGCTCACCCCGGTTTTACTGTTGAACACCCATTGTCACCTGGACCATGTTTTCGGGAACAAATTCGTACATGATACCTGGGGACTGGACCTGCATATCCATGAAAAGGAAAAGCTGGTCCTGGACTTTGCGCCAGTATCAGGCGAGCGCTGGCAACTTCCCTTTGACAATTATGAGGGCCCCCTGGTTTATTTGAAAGAAGGAAATTTTATTAAAATCGGGGAGGATGAGCTGGAAATCCGGTTTACCCCCGGTCATTCACCCGGCAGTATTTCCTTTTACAGTGCGGAAAATGGTTTTATTATCGGCGGAGATGTCCTGTTTAACCGCAGTATCGGCCGTACCGACCTTCCGGGTGGCAGTATGGAAACCTTAATGAATAGTATCCGGACACAATTTTTTACGCTGCCGGACGATACCAAAGTGTATTCCGGGCACGGGCCGGTGACTACGGTGGGGTATGAGCGGGGGAATAATCCGTTTGTCAGGTAAAAGCTGTTAGGTGTTGGGGAACAGCCCCTGCTGTGGGAAGTTGTCAGTTGTCTGATGTCGGTTGTCAGGAAACAGCCCTTACATTAAGCTGTTAGGTGTTAGCTGTTAGGTGTTGGGGAATAGCCCTTGCTAAGAAAAGGTATCGGGTGTCAGGTGTCGGGTGTCAGGAAACAGCCCCTGCTAAGAGAGTCTACTTTCGGTAAAACTTACCAATTACCGGGAGTTTTTCCAGTTCTTTTCGTTCAATTTTTCCGACGAACCAGGTGAACATGCCCAGTAAGAGGGTAGCTATGGCCAGGTTGGCCCAGCGGTTGTCAACGAAATACACAAAGCCGCGGTGCGTGAGCACCAGTAAGGTTACCAATACGAGATAGGCAATCAGTTTCTTTTTCGCATAGGGGACAGGGTAATGTTTTTGTCCCTGTGTATAGCTGATGATCATCATGAACAGGTAGCAGCAGAAGGTGGCGATCGCCGCACCCAGATAGTGGAGTTTGGGGATCAGCAGGATGTTCAGTGCGATCGTGATGACAGCACCGGCCAGGGTGATCACAGCCCCCATCATATTCTTATTGGTCAGTTTGTACCAAATACTGAGGTTATAATATATCCCCAGAAAAATATTGGCCATAGCAAACAGGGGTACCACATACAGTCCTTCGGTCCATTCCGACCGGTCAATGGCCAGGAAAAACCATTTTACGATATCGATATACAGGCTGATGCCGAGGAAAAGGAAACAGCAGACCAGGACAAAGAATTTCATCACCCTGGCATAAGTCTTCGGCGCGTTTTCTTCCTTGCTGCGGTTGAAGAAGAAGGGTTCTGCCGCCATCCGGAACGCCTGAATGGCGATGGTGATCAGGATGGATAAACGGATGATATTGGCAAATACACCGAGTTCGTGTTTGGCCTGTTCAGCAGGAAGATCCACCACATGCTGATATATCAGCCGGCTGAGCATATCGTTTACAATTCCGCCCATGCCTACAATCACCAGGGGATAGGAATACTGCATTATTTTTTTCCAGAGGGCGTTGTCAAACTGAAAATGTACCTGCCTTAGTTCTTTCTGCAGGATCAGGAAAGTGAGTACACTGCCACAGAAATTACCAATCAGGTAGTAAACAATGCCGGTGTCTTTATCACTATGCAGTACTCCCCAGAAACTGTCGGGACTGTCAGCGGCCATCCGGGGAACAATGCCGAGAAATAAAACCACTACCAGGATATTCATCAACACACTGGCCAACCGGGCAAATGCATATCGTTTAGGCCTATTTTCCTGGCGAAGCCGGGCAAAAGCTAGGGTACTGATTGTATCAAAGAAAATAATTCCGGCCATCCAGTTTATATATTCAGGATGATTTTCAAGGCTGGCCCAGGAGGCAATAGTATCCTTAAAAAGGAAAAGTGCCCCGGTAAAAAGAATCGTGGACCCGAACAGCGAAAGAGACAGGGTATTATATAGTTTTTTCTGATCCTGTTCCTGTGAAAACCGGAAATACGCCGTCTCCAGTCCATAGGTAAAAAGGACGTTCAGAAATGGAATAATGGCATAAACCTGGGTGAGGTCTGCCGTTTTCGAAGGTTGTGCAAAGATGAGTGGCAGGGTCAGGTTCATCAGGTACCCCAAAAAACGGCTGGCAATGGTGGGTACACCATACCAAAGGGTTTGTCCGGCCAGTTTTTTAATACCACTCAATGGATTGGAAATTTAAGGGGCCGGCTTGTCGGGGCCGGCCCGGACAAAAGTAGTTCTTAGCGGGGCAAAAAACGAATTCCATGCCAGACTGATTTTTTATTTAAGGGGTTTGCAACGCTTGGGCCCCGGTACGTATCTTTATCCGTAAATTCTATGGTTATGAAGCAACTTATTTTATCCTTATTGATGATTTCAGGGCTCAACCTGGTCCTTTCTGCACAAGCTTATGAAGGCACAGCCGATTATGACAAGAAGAAACAACAGGTGTTTATGATTGACTATCCTTATCCCCCGGAAGCGGTGGAAAATGCCGTGATCAAAAAAATGAGCAAGCTCGGGTATAAGTCAAAAGAGGAAAAAGGGTTATTCAATAAAGACAAGGGCTACCGTAATTTCAAAGATGCGTTTATCACTGAGATCAGCGCGGATAAAATGGACTATATTATAAAAGTGGAGTCCAAAGGCAAGAAATCGGATGCTTCCGTCGTGTACCTGATCATTATGAAAGAAGGCAACAATATGAAAACCTCCTTTGATGCCTACCAGGTTGACCGGGTAAAAGCCTTTCTCAACAGTCTGCTGCCCGATGTGGAAGCCGAGAACCTGGAGCTGGATATCATTGCCCAGGAAGAGGCTGTCAATAAAGCCGAAAAGAAACTCCGTGGTTTAAAAGATGATCAGTCCGATCTGGAAAAGAAACTCAAAAACAACCAGGAGGATCAGCGCGATACTGAAAAAGAGATAGAGTCAAAAAAACAGGCGCTCGAAGCACTGAGAGGCCGGAGGGTAAATAATAAACTCTAATCCGGCTTAGTAAAACGCGGATCTCGCAGCAGGCTGGAATCGGTCAGGGCCCGCAAAAACAGCAAAAGGTTGTCGGTCTGTGTATCAGACAAACTAATTCCATTGACTAATAAAGGGTCGAGGGTGGTACCCTGCTGAACATTATTCCGGTAGTGATTCAGGCACTGCAGCAAGGTATTGAACCTTCCGTCATGCATATAATTGGAAGAAATATAGGTGTTTCTCAGGGTGGGAACTTTAAATTTCAGCGAATCTTCGGCCTTACCGGTAACGCGTAACCGGCCATAATCATTCAGCAAAGGATCGATCCGCAGACCAATATTGCGGTAGCTGTAATCCGTAAACAGGGGTTCGGGGTGACAGCTGGCACAATTGACTTTGTACAGTTGATAACCGCTTTCTTCCTGTGCGGAGAAGTTAACTGTTCCTTTTTTGTATTTGTCGAATTTCGAGTTGGCCGATACAATGGATCCGGTAAACTGGGCCAAAGCTTTGTTTATAAATTCAGGCCGGATAAAGGGATAGCGGAAAACTTCTTTAAAGGCATCCCGGTAAGTGCGGTCAGCTTCCAGATAATCAATAATACGTTGGTAGGTCTGGCCCATCTCGTTGGAGCCGGTCAGCGGGTGGGCGGCTTCATCCGCCAACGAGGTAAATTCCCCGTCCCAGTGAAAAGAAGTATTCCAGGCCAGGTTAAACAATACCGGGGCATTGCGCAGGGTATGGGAATTAAATACGCCATGGCTGCGGTCATGTTCAAACGTACCAAAGCCAGCTATCTGTTGATGACAGGAGGAACAGGGAACGAGTCCGTCAGCAGAGAGTTGTGGATCATAAAAAAGGCGGCGTCCGAGTTCAAACCCTTCTTTACTTAATGGATTGTCTGTAAATGCATAAGCCGGGTCGGGAAAAGAATCCGGTATTTCCAGTGCCAGTTTTTCCAGTCCCCGGGTGCTTTGCTCTTTTTTGCAGGCCACCGGAATAACCGAAAAGCCGGCCACAAAAAGGATCAGGGTTGATATGGTAATGAGTTTACGGCGCACTGCAGTATATAAACAGTAAGATAGCCTTTTCGGTTCAGCTTAAAAATCCCCGGGTCTGAACTTTTGACGCCCGGATTTGACATCCGCCTTTCGTTTTTTAGACTCCAGTCTCCGTTCTTTAGCTGCTTTGCCCACTTTGGTGGCAATGCGGGCCTTCTTTTTTTCCAGTGCTTTGCTTACGAGCTCGTGTATTTTCTTTACAGCTTCCTCTTTATTGGCCAGTTGGGTACGATGAGTCTGGGCCTTCACCTGCAGGTAGCCTTCACTGTTGATCCGGTTCGATAACTTTTCCATCAATAGCTGCTTCTGCTCCCCCGACAATAAAGCCGACGAGTTAATATGGAAAGCCACGATTACCGCCGTCTCCACTTTATTAACGTTCTGTCCGCCTTTTCCGCCGGAGCGGGTGGTTTGGAAACTGATTTCGGGAAGAAGAGAGTGAAACATTTCGTAAAATTATATATAAATACTAATGCGCCAATATGCCAACGTGCCAATTGGAGTCAGCAGGCGGCAGATGGCAGTCGGCAGTAACAGCCAGGAATAAAATGTTCATTATTCAATGCTCAATTCTCAATGTTCAATATTTTCGTGATCAACAAAATCTTTAAAACATGCGGGCGGTCATACAACGGGTATCCAGGGCCAGCGTAACCATCGGGGGAAAAGTCCATGCTCAGATCGGGTGGGGACTATTGGTATTACTGGGAATTGAAGATGCTGATACGGAAGAGGATATTCAATGGCTCAGCAGCAAAATCGTGAACCTGCGCATTTTTGATGACGCCGGAGGGGTGATGAATGAATCGGTCAAAGACCGGGATGGGGATATCATCCTGGTCAGCCAGTTTACCCTTCATGCCGCTACCAAAAAAGGCAACCGGCCCTCTTATATTAAAGCCAGCAAACCGGAAACAGCCATACCACTCTACGAAAAAATAATTACACAACTGACCGCCGACCTGGGCAAACCCATTGGAACCGGAGTATTTGGAGCGGATATGAAAGTGGAACTGCTGAATGATGGACCGGTGACGATAGTGATAGATACGAAGGCGAAAGAATGAGTAATCAGTAATGAGTAATGAGTAGCTCGGGAAGAGGTCTATTATATAGTAATAGTCTGCTTATGAATGAGTAATGAATAATCAGTAATGAGTAGCTCGGGAAAAGTGTTTGCCCTAAAGGAACAGTTTCAAATTTGTAAAGTTATTTCTGCTTTTACTCATTACTCATTACTCATTACTGATTACTGATTATTCCACCCCAAACTTTTCCGTCACTGGCTTCTGTCCTTCATATTGTACCATGACGAAGAAAATACGTTCGCGGGACCCGGATACATTGAAGGTATAGCTGGAGGCATTGACCAGGGTTTGTTCCACGATCCGGTGGCCGGTGGCCGTCCAGACCATGATGGTCTTGATATCTCTGGTGCTTTTTATGGTAATCTGTTTGCCGGATGTCAGGATCTTAAAGGGCTTGATTTCCTTTTTAAAGGAGCGGTCAAATGAATTAGTGGCCGGCTGCGCAGCAGCGGCGTTGATGAAAAGGGACAGCGACAGTAAGGCCAGTAGCCGTTGAATGGACTTCCACATGGGATGGATACATTAATCTTTTAAAGGAATTGGTTTGCCGTTTTCAAGGGGTATTCCGTTGCCGGGGCAACGAATCGGGCGGATAGGGCCACCGGGAAAGCCGGTGGGAAGAGTTAAACGGCAAGAATCATGCTATATTGCAGTTTTCCTGCAAATATTTTGTTATGACCATTCAAGAAGCCCAGCAACAAGTGGACAACTGGATCAAAACAACCGGGGTCCGGTACTTCAGTGAACTCACCAATATGACCATTCTGACCGAAGAAGTGGGGGAGCTGGCCCGGCTTATGGCCCGGACCTACGGGGATCAGAGTTTTAAAGAATCGGATAAGAACCGCGACCTTGGCGACGAGATGGCGGATGTATTATGGGTGCTGATCTGCCTGGCTAACCAGACCGGCGTGGACCTGACACAGGCATTGGAAAAGAATTTTGAAAAGAAATCAGTCCGGGATGCGGACCGGCATAAGAACAATGAGAAACTGCAGTAGCCTTTTGATCAGTAAAACCTGATGATTTTTACGGGTCAGCCTTCTTTCTCTTCCATTCAGAAATGAAAGCTTATTTAATATACAATTGAGACCCGGCCTCATCATACAGGGGGTTTTTTACAAATGCTGTATCATTCAGTGTCAGTAAGAATGCTTTTAAAGCCTTGCGTTGATCGGGTGAAACAGGGATTCCATAGCTGCCATCCGGTAATTTAAATGCCGGGTCAGGCCGGGTAGCATGGCTGATACCGGACGCGTAATGATCCAGCACTTCATCAACGGTATAGAACCGGCCGTCATGCATATAAGGGAATGTGAATTTTAAATTCCTTAGTGAAGGCACCCTGAAAGTAAAGCGTTCATTTGAATCCAGTGAAACGAGGTAACGACCCTCGTCCCCTTCTTCCAATATGGGTAAACCGGAGCTTCTGAATTGCTGATCGGTAAACAGGGGTTCCGGGTGACAGGAGGCACATTTTTCCTGGAACACCTGGAAGCCCAGAGTTTCATCCGGGGAAAATGAAGCGCCTTCCTTTCGCATTACTTTATCGTATTTACTGTCTGCGCTGACCAGAGAGATCATAAACTGACTGAGCGCTTTCATCACCAGGTCGGTAGTGATACTGTCGGTGCCAAACGCTTTTTCAAACAACCCCGGGTATTGGGGGTGGCTGTTCAATTTGCGCATAACGGCAGATAAGGTATCGCCCATTTCAACCGGATTGGTAATCGGAGCAATGGGCTGAAGATCGAGATTGGTGATACCTCCATCCCACATATAACGGGAGTACCAGGCGAGATTTTGCAGCCCGGGGGCATTCCGGGTGCCCAGCAAATCGTGTATGCCGTGACTCAGATCATGACCATGATGCGAAAATGCGGCAGC
>JAKQJH010000354.1 GCA_029561255.1 Bacteroidota bacterium
GCGCAGCGAGAAATCTTGTATTTCCTTTTTATCCTTCCAATCACTTGTCATCCCGGAGTTTACCCTGAGCTTATCGAAGGGAAGGAGGGACCTTGTATTTTTAGCGAAGAACATTGTATTTTATGCTGGTGTTAGGTGTTAGCTGATAGGTGTTAGGTCAACAGCCCCTTCTTAGAATATTATTCTTAAAACATGAAATGTTCCTCGTTTTACGAAATGCCCCTTCTCGCTTCTAGCCTCTAGCTTCTAGCTTCCTCCGAAATAACTGATCTAAAAGTAACGTGAACCCAACCACCCCAAACGCCCCGATCGGATTCAGCCAGAGGAAGCCCATTTGAAATACGCCAACCTTTGTGAGGATAAATACAAACAACACCATTATCTGTGCCAGGATGGCGCCCCAGAACACCGGATTGCTATTGGTGATTTTTTTGAAGAAGAATGCCACCAGGAACACCCCCAGGATCACTCCGTAGAATAAAGAGCCCAGGATATTCACCGCTTCGATCAGGCTGTTCCCGATATTATACGTAAACATGGCCACGATGATACAGAACACACCCCAGCCCAGTGTATACCATTTTGATAAGCGGTATTCATCCTCACCGCTGTCTTTTTTCTTCGTAAACCGGCGGTGAAAATCCACCATGGAACAGGAAGCCAGCGAATTGATTGCCGCGGCAATACTGCCCCAGGAAGCGAGAAAGATGATCGCGATGAGCAGCCCTACGAGTCCTACCGGCAAATGATCTACCACAAAGCGCAGGAAAATATAATTGGTATCATTCCCGTCACCGCCAGGCACTTTTTTATTCAGCCAATACACGACTTTCTTCCGCAGACTGTCCGATTCTTTCTGTAAGGATTGTAAAGAGGCCAGTGAAGCCGTTTCTTTATCTTCCTCACCGTCATGTCGGGCCATGGTATAATCCCGCACTGCCTGTTGTTTATTCACCGCTACAGCGGCATAATGACCCTGTACGATTTTCAATGAATCCTTATAGTCCGAGGCTTCCAGTTTTTTCAGTTGTACCTCATTGAAAAAAATGGGCGCATTGTTAAATTGGTAAAATGTAAAGACCAATACCCCGATCAGCAGGATCAGGAACTGCATGGGCACTTTCACGATCCCGTTCATCAGTAATCCCATCCGGCTTTCCTTCAGTGATTTGGCCGTGAGATAACGGCCCACCTGGCTCTGGTCGGTACCGAAATAAGACAGGGCCAGGAAAAAACCGCCGATGATCCCGCTTAGCAAATTATACTGATCACTCCAGTTGAATCCCTTCTCTGTGAAACCGGTGCTGATAATATTCAGTTTGCCCAGTTTGCCCCCCACTTGCAGGGCATCCGCAAAACCCACATCAGCAGGGAGCATTTTCACTACCATGTACGCAGCAAGAAACATCCCGGTGAATACAATGAATAACTGGATCTGTTGGGTATAGGCTACGGCCTTGGCTCCGCCGCTCATGGTGTAAATGATGAGTAGTCCGCCCATGAAGAGATTGGTCCAGATAATATCCCATCCCAATAAAGAAGATAAAATGATCGAAGGGGCAAATACACTGATCCCTGTTGACAGGCCCCGCTGCAGGAAAAAAAGCAGGGAGGTAAGCGTTCTGGTTTTACCATCAAAGCGTTGTTCCAGGTATTCATATGCCGTATACACCCGGAGCCGGTGAAAGATCGGAACAAAGAAGATGGAGATCACCACCATGGCGAGGGGAATGCCAAAATAATACTGAACAAACCGCATTCCATCCGTATATGCCTGTCCGGGGGCCGATAAAAAAGTAATCGCACTGGCCTGTGTACCCATGATGCTGAGTAAGACCAGTCCCCAGGGCATGCTGCGGTTACTCAGGAAATACCCATCGAGATTTCTCGAAGTACGGCTTTTGTAGAGGCCATAAGCCACAATACTCAGCAAGGTAACAACCAGTACTATCCAGTCCGCCAGGCTCATGCAAATCGTTTAGTAATTAAGTAGAACAGGATGATCAACAAAAACAGAAATCCTATAACCAGTACATACCAGCTATTCCAGCTTTTGAAAAAGGGGGCTTTTTCGTTATCGGATTCTTTCATAGTTATTTTTTTCGTGTGGTCCGCAACCAGCCGGTCAGTACAATAACAAACCCAAGTACCAGGCCGACCAAGATACCGATTCTGATTTTCTTGATCAGTATCCCCAGTACAAGTCCAAGGACTATTGCTACCAGAAAAGCCATTTCACTCCGGCGGATCCCGCCTTTTTTCTCTTCTGGCATCAGAATCCTTTTTTCTTGTTTAACGCAATAATATTTGCCAGTAAGCGGTAGGCTCCAGGTACGCCAGCAGGCAATTCACGGAAAAAGACCAGGCCGGTATACGTGAACCAACCCTTGCCATATTTAGCCACGAGCAGACTGCCGTCATCTGATTTCTCACCGGGATCAGCCATACCAATCAGTTTCTCAAATTTACCGGATGTATCGCTGGCATGGTAAATACTACGCTCCTGCTTCCAGCCGGTGAAATCTTCGGCCGTAATTTTATTCGGAAAAGAAAAGACCGGGTGTTCAGGATTCAACATCCGTACCGGCGCATTTTCATCGGTCACCCGGTTGCGGGTAATGGTAAAGGGATAAGGACCGATCTTTGCCCTTACCGGACCTATCTGGTTACTCGTGTTATATTGAACAATCAGGTTTCCCCCTTCGTTCACATACTTCATCAGCTTATCAAAATGCTTGTTCATCCAGGCATGTGTATTATAAGCCCTCACCCCGGTAATGATAGCATCAAACTGGGCGAGGTTATTTCTGGTCAGTTCCTTATCCCCGAGCGGAATCACTTCATAACCCATTTGCTCCAGGGCCTCAGGCACTTTATCACCGGCACCGGTAATATAACCGATCTTCTTCCCATAAGTTTTCAAATCAATTTGTACCAGGTTGGCTTTCGCATCCTTAAAATAAATGATTGAGGGCACATGGTCATATTTTACCTGCTTTCGTTCGCCAGCATAAATGGGTTTAGTGTTTTGAATAACCGTTACTGAAAGACTATCTGTACTGTTTTTATTCTTTGTAACAGGCCTCAGGTTGAAAAAAGCAGCATTACTGCTGTTATCAGGCCAGGGCTTATAAGTAAACTCCTGCCGTTTCGCATACCACTTCGCTGACGGATATTTCAGTTGTACATGGTAGGCAGAAGTATCTTTCCGCAGATTAGTGCTGAAATGCAAAGCGGTTTGTGCGGTAGTATCATTAACAGAAATATTATTGGCTTCCGTAAACTCAAACTCAGCGGGAGGCACTACTACTAAAGGCCAATAAAGCTCCCCCCTTACCGGGTCTGTGAATTTATACCGAACCGGTCGGGTAAAACGGAATGACGTCCCATAAATGCTGATATTCAACACAGCCTCATAAGCGGGATCAGCATCCGGTTGCCCGATTTTCTGCTGATTGGCCACATTAAAAGATCCTTCTTCCATTTTGGCCACCAGCCAATACGGCTGGGTGATAGTCCTTTCAACCGGAACGTAAATTGTTTTTGAAAAACTGAGATTCCTGTTTTTATCCAGTTTCTTATTTAATACAGAATCAAAGCCACTTATACTGACCGCTTCAAGTACAGCCTGAGTACCCAGGCGGTTATTCAGACTGAAGCTGACCCGTACTGAATCCGTTTGTACCGCAAACTGTGCACTGGTAGTGACATCCAGGAATAATCCGCTGCATTGTGCGATCAGTTCTTCCACTTCCTTTAATTTCTGGGTTTTCCAGTAATGATCCGGCAGTGAACTGATCAGCTGGTATAACTGCACCAGTCCCTTGACAGACTTTTCAGGATGTATAAAGTCAAAGCGGGCACTGATACTGTCCAGCATCGCCGCTACGGCTGCCCCACCCTTTACGCGGTTCCAGGTTGGATCTACTCCATCCAGTAAATCATTGACCGGTTGGTCGCCTTTCACGGCTCTGAAATATTCCCAGGACTCCCCCCGGGAAGCAGGCACCCCGAAGCCCTGGCTCTTATGCTGGCTCCGGCTTTCGGCGGCAATCTCTCCATAACTTTTTCCTAGCAATGGATTATAACCGCCTACATCCACTTTAAACTGATCTTCACGGGTGGTATTGTTGCCTCCGAAATTGAAGGTATTCCACATGACACGTTTGGTCTGCCAGACGGATACATATTTCAATTGTTCCGGAAAACGCGATGGATCGGCCGCCGCCGCAAAAGCTTCATTGGCCAGTAAGGCTGATCCGGTATGGTGTCCATGTCCGCCTTCACCGGTTGTGGGGAAACGGGTCACGATAATATCCGGTTGGAATTTGCGGATCACCCACACCACATCTGCAAGTATCTTTTCCTTATCCCATTTAGAGAAAGTTTCTTCAGGTGTTTTTGAATAGCCGAAATCAAAAGCCCGGGTAAAGAATTGTTCGCCCCCGTCTGTACGTCTGGCAGCCAGCAATTCCTGTGTACGTAGCAAACCCAGTTCAATACCCTGTTCCTCTCCCACCAGGTTTTGTCCGCCATCCCCGCGGGTCATGGACAGATAGCCTGTACGATAGAGTTTATCTTTTGATAAATACGTAATCAGCCGGGTATTCTCATCATCCGGGTGGGCGGCCACATATAACACCGCACCCAGCACTTTCAGTTTCAGTAAGGCCTGGTACATTTCAGCCGATGTCCAGTTCTGCGGTGCCTGAGTTTTCCCCCCTGTAAACTGGCAGGCCGCTATGAGTAAAAAAAGCAATTTTTTCATCCGATAGTATTATTCAGCGAATATATCGGAAAGTACGGAAGTCGGGAAGCCTGAATATCCGGAAGGGGGTAAACCGGGAAGACCGGAAGTGGGGATATCCGAATGACAAATAATCAAAAGCCGAGAGACAACATAAACTCCATTTAACTAAAAAAAACACCGGGAAGAAAATGTTCCTCCACGGTGTTATTAAAAAAATCGCTAATAAGTGAGTCTGTCGGCTGTCGGCTGTCGGCTGTCGGCTGTCGGCTGTTGGCTGTTGACTACTAACTCCTATCTACTAACTACTAACTATTCCTTCTCTCCAATCTTCTTCCCCAGTTTCTCCAGCAACTGCAGTCCCAGTAACCCACTGATACCTCCATTGGCCCCGTCACCACCACCGATCAGCACATCCGGCATGATCTTCACTTTTTCTGCAGCAATGGATTCGATCACTTTCAGCTGAGTGAAATTATCGCCACCCATGGCTTCTACGGACAGTTTATAGGATTCCGCATTTGACTTACCAATCGCCAGGATCTTTTCTGCTTCCGCATTACCAGTAAGTGAGATTTTCTCCGCTTCTGCTTTTGCGAGCCATTCAATTTTCTCCGCATCCGCTTTGGCAAGCAGCCTTGTTTTTTCCGCTTCACCACTGGCCAGTAATTTCAACCGGTCAGCTTCCGCATTCGCCTGCAGACGAACACTGTTGGCATCACCGGTCGCTTTCTTCACAGAAGCATCAGCGATACGTTCCGCAATGAGTACACCCTGATCCGCCTTTACGATCTCCTTCTGGATTTCAGCGATGGCGGTTTCTTTCTCCAGGGTCTGCCGGGTTTCCTGCGCCCTCTTCTCGGTTTCATACGTGATCTTCTGCTCTTCGGCCAGTTTACGATCGGTCAGGGTTTTCATCAGGCTCTCCGGCGGTACGATATCACCAATCAAGGTATCCACCCCGTACACATTATATTGATCCAGCACTTTGCCGATATGCTCTTTAGCAGAAATCTGCCGTTCCTTACGGGTTCCAAGGAAGGCGATCACATCGCTGTCCTGGGCACTGTTACGGAAATAGTTACCAATGGTTGGTTCCAGCACCTGGCTCACCAGGTTATTCATATTACCAAACCGCGCAATTACTTTAGGCGCTTCGGTGGTTGGAATATGGATGATCTGCGATACGTCGAGATTGAACGGGAACCCGTCCTTACTGCGGACCGTGATCGTGGACAGGTTTTTATCCAGCTGATGACTCTCACTTCTTGCACTGGCCCAGTTCAGCACCAGGTTGGTAGTGGGCACCATTTCCACCTTCATGATATAAGGGTTGATCGGGTATTTTCCCGGACCTAACGGTTCGGCCCATACGCCTTTCGTCCCTTTCGAAACAATATTTCCATGTTTAAATTCCACACCACTCAGGTCCACGCCTTCTGTTCCTACATAGGAAATCACTACTCCGACATGTCCAATAGGAATCTCGGTCATCTTCACCATTTCTATCCGGGCAAACCAGGGGTTTAAGAAATAAGAACCGGCCAGGATTACCTGCTCCTGCAAACCCTTTAAGCCCTCTTTTTGAAGGAACATATCCGCATCCTGAAACTTGTTATGCCCTTCAATGATTTTACCGGCAATCTGTCCTTCTTCCAGGGGCTTTCCTTCAGCCGTGGTTACAATACCCACCGCATTGTCGGGGATCATGGTCATATCGGTCAGTTCCACCTCAAACAGGTAGGTATTGATACGATAGGATCCAGGGGCAATGATAGAGGTCTGCCGGCCTTTTCGTCCACCGTTGTGCAGAAACGCCTCTGCATCCTGGAAAGAATCACATTCCACTTTACGTCCGAGGATCCGACCTGTCTCCAATTCCGCACCGTCCTTTGCCAGTACCAGTCCGATCTTACCGGTCGGGATAATGATAAATGGCTGAAAAGTGATGGAATACTGCCAGATCCATTTCCAGAAATACACACCCGGAGGTAAGGTCTGCGCCTGGTAACCCGCTTCGCCTTTGGTGGCGATAATACGTCCTTCCGGTAATTCCTGCTGTCCGAAAAGCACGAATTGTTTTGTTACTAACCCGATACGGTCTTCTGGTACAATGACCAGTCCGAAGCATACCCGGAGAATAAATTTGTAAAAAAGCAATAAGAATAAGGGGATGCCGATAATGAGGCTCCACTTGATGATTTCATGTTTGTCCATGTTGATTATTGATTAAGGGTTATTGAAATTATCTGATATGCACACAGCAGCCTATGACCTGTAGCAGAAAATGCACACAAGTTTTCGACATGATACACGTTGCCCTGAAAGACGACTCCGTCTTTACAAGATCAACTGTTTAACCATTTTCTTTTTACTGAAGGGGTGGAGAAGTATTGTAAATCGTGTGCCGTATTTCGGACTCGATAGAAGAGAAGACCGTATGGTCTGATTCGGGGTTCATTTTGCTTGTTTGAAGGAGTAAAATTACAACAAAGTTGAATAATCCACAAAAAAACCGGAAGAGACCTTTTGAGACGCGCCTGCGGCGGGCGCTAAAGAGGTCAAA
>JAKQJH010000360.1 GCA_029561255.1 Bacteroidota bacterium
CAGAGCATCAGTGCCCTGAATGGCTGCTGGAGCTATACCTGGCAGGGGAATGATGACCGTTGGTATCCGGCTGACAGCAAAACCATTTACCAGGCATTTGTGGATAAGATTGGAGCCGGCAATGTGTTAACCACCACGCAAAAGGGATTTGGTAGTCCGCAGAATTATGATGTGAATGCCTTGAAAACGGCTGCGACCTTAGCGGATGTGATTGTACTTTGTATCGGGGAGAATGCCTATGCAGAAAGTCCGGGCAATACCCGCGACCTGGCCCTGCCCAAAGAGCAGGAAGACCTGGTAGTGGCAGCGGCACTTACCGGAAAGCCGGTAATCCTGGTGCTCACAGAAGGAAGGCCTCGGTTTATTACCAATATCGAACCTGCTGCCAAAGGAATTCTGATGGCTTACTGGAGCGGACGAAAATCAGCGGAAGCCATTGCGGATGTCTTATTCGGAGATTATAATCCCTCCGGTCGCCTGCCTTTCTCTTATCATAAAAGCATGGGTGAGATCGTGCTCTATGACCGAAAACCGACTGAAGAGGTCCGCGAAGTATTTAACGACAATATCAATACCGGGTATGATCCCCTGTATGCGTTTGGTCATGGCCTGAGTTATACCAGCTTCAGTTATTCCGGACTTACCTTAAGCAGTCCCACATTGAATGCAACCGGATCACTCACTGTAACACTGCAGGTTAAAAACACTGGTAACCGGGCAGGCAAACACAGCGTGGAGCTTTATACACGCGATCTGTATGCCAGCATTACGCCAAACATGCGTCGCCTGCGGGCTTTTCAAAAGATCAGCCTCCAACCTGGGGAACAAAAAGAAGTCCGTTTTACGTTAACAAAGGAAGACCTCGCTTTTGTGAATGCACAATTAAAAACAGTAACTGAGCCGGGTGAGTTTGAGGTATTTGTCGGGGAGTTGAAAGCAAAATTCATGTATCAGCAATAAATGTATTGTATGGTGAAGTCGTTCCGCTATTTGCTGGGCTTTGTGTTGTTTTTTTTACTGACAGAAAGGGCCGGCGCACAGGTTTCGCTGAAATTTTATCCGGCAGATCATTCTTCTATTCAGTACATGGGGCGGATTGATTTTAGTAATCCAAAGCTCCCCCGTTTCTGGCAACCCGGGGTAACAATCAGTTTTTGTTTTAAGGGAACCGATGCGGAAATAATCCTCAATGATGAACAGCTCTGGGGCAGCAACCAGAATTACCTGGAACTGGTGGTGGATGGGAATGCGGTCAGATTGCAGACGAAAGGGAAAAGGGATACCCTTTCGGTAAAGCCTTATCTGAAAGCCGGCAATGTACATGAAGTGGTTCTTTGTAAAAACACGGAAGCGAATATCGGCTATCTTGAACTGGCCGGTATCCGTTGCGATCAACTGCTGAAGCCGGTTAAGCAACCCACCCGGAAAATCGAATGTATTGGCAACTCCATTACCTGCGGTGCGAGCAGCGATCTCAGTGGCATTCCCTGCGGCAAAGGGAAATGGCAGGATCAGCACAATGCCTGGTTGAGTTATGGGGCAATAACGGCACGTTCACTAGATGTACAGGTGCATCTTTCCTCTGTTTCCGGAATTGGGTTGATGCACAGTTGTTGTAACCTGGAAATTCTGATGCCGCAGGTTTATGATAAGATCAGTATGCGTAATGATACCATTCAATGGGATTTCAACCGGTATCAGCCGGATATTGTGACAGTTTGCCTGGGACAAAACGATGGAGTTCAGGATTCCACTGCTTTTTGCAACAACTATATTTCATTTCTCAAAACATTGAGGGGGTATTATCCAAATGCAAAAATTCTCCTGCTGAGCAGTCCGATGGCTGATGCCAGACTTCGTGAATTTCTTCGCAGCAGCCTGAAATCAGTCTCAGGTAAAATGAAGACCGCCGGTGATAGCAACCTGGCTATGCATGTATTTGAAAAATCCTATACCGGCGGATGTGATTATCATCCATCGGTGGAAGAACATGCCCTGATTGCAAAGGAACTGACGGAGGTGATAAGGAAGTGGATGAAATGGTGAACCGTTCCATGAAAAGTTGCCACCGATGATGTAGATTGCTGAAAAATTATTTTATGTATACTGCCTCCGACAACCGATATGCCACCATGAAATATAACCGCACCGGAAAAAGCGGTTTATTGCTTCCTGCCATCTCCCTCGGCCTCTGGCAGAATTTCGGGAATGCGGATCAGTATGACAGTATGAAGGCGATCGTTCTCGGGGCTTTTGACCGGGGTGTCACCCATTTTGACCTGGCGAATAATTATGGACCTCCCGGGGGCGAAGCGGAGCGCAATTTTGGTAAAATGCTCAAAGAAGAGCTGTATGCCTACCGGGATGAACTGATTATTTCCACCAAGGCTGGTTATTATATGTGGCCGGGACCTTATGGAGAATGGGGCTCCCGGAAAAATCTGATCGCCAGTTGTGATCAGAGCCTGAAGCGGATAGGACTGGAGTACGTGGATATTTTTTATTCCCATCGTCCGGACCCCAATACACCGGTGGAAGAAACTATGCAGGCGCTGGATAGTATTGTACGTAGTGGGAAAGCCCTTTATGCCGGTATTTCTAATTACAATGCGGAACAGACCCGTAAAGCAGCGTCTGTATTAAACCAATTGGGAACTCCCTGTCTTATTCATCAGCCCCGCTATTCCATGCTGGATCGTTGGGTAGAAGCCCCGGGTACCACTGACGGTAAATCGCTGCTGGATGTGGTGGAAGAAACCGGGATGGGGAGTATTGTGTTTTCTCCGCTGGCACAGGGCCGGCTGACCGATAAATATATTAATGGCGTGCCCACGAATTCAAGAATCGGTCGGGCATTACCCAATGGCGCCATTCAGACCAAGGACCTGAGCGCGGATATGATTGAGATCATAAAGCAACTCAATCACCTGGCCCTGGAACGTGGACAAACCCTGGCACAGATGGCCATTGCCTGGCTGCTCAAAGACCACCGGGTTACTTCGGTTCTGGTGGGGGCCAGCTCTGTAGCACAGTTACAAAACAGTATTGATGCCCTGAACACAGCGGCATTTAATACAGACGAATTACAGAAAATCGAAACCATACTCTCACATTAAACAACCCATATGAAAAAACTGGTACTTACTTTATTGTTAACCGTGACTTTGTTTCAGTTGATTGCACAGAAAACAAAAACCTACCAGCTTTTTTCACCGGATAAAAAGAATAAGATCACCGTTGTTGCCGGTGTCCGCATTTCATGGTCCGTGCAGCATGGTCAGGTAACTGTACTTGACCCATCCACATTGGCTATTGAACAGACCGGATGGGCCATTATTGCCGGAGTGAGCCCTGTACTACGTGCACGCCAACAGGTGATCAATGATACATTTCAGACAATTGCCTATAAAAAAGACAGGGTCATCAATCACGGAAACGAATTGATACTGGACTGTAAAGGTGATTATAGTATTGTTTTCCGGGCGTACAATGATGGGGTGGCTTACCGCTTTGTTACGCGTTTCCCTGGCGAAACCATAGTGGCGCGCGAGGAGGCTGTATTTAATTTTCCCGGTGATCCCCTGGTGCATATTCCATTCACCAGTGATCTACGGCAGCAGGAACGATATTCCTGTTCCTTTGAAGAGTTTTATACTTCGTCTAAATTATCAGTATTGCCACCCGATTCGCTGGCTTACCTGCCATTAATGGTAAATCTGGATGACACCCTGAAAGCTGTTTTGCTGGAGGCGGATGTTCAAAATTACCCGGCCATGTTTGTGCAGAAGAATGCAATATCCCCCAACAGCCTCAACGCCGTGCATGCTCCTTACCCGGCAGCAGAAGCTACACGCGGGAAGTATGGGATCAACTATGCTGTTACCAAACGCGAAAATTTTATTGCCCGAACCGCCGGCACCCGTTCCTATCCCTGGCGGGTGATCGTGATCAGTGAGCAGGATAAGGAATTACTCGATAATGATATGGTGCAAAGGTTGTCTGCCCCATCAATGATTGCAGACCCCTCCTGGATCAAACCCGGGAAAGTAGCCTGGGACTGGTGGAACGACTGGAATCTTTCCGGCGTGGATTTTAAAGCCGGGATCAATACACCCACCTACAAATATTATATTGATTTTGCTGCAGCCAATAAGTTAGAGTATGTAGTACTGGATGAAGGCTGGAGTGATGACTGGGATTTGAATAAACTGAATGAGCGGATTGACCTGAAAGAACTACTCGCTTATGCAAAACAAAAGGAAGTAGGGCTGATCCTCTGGAGCACCTGGTATGCGTTACTTCAGGATATCGATGGTCTTTGTGCCAAATATGCGGCCATGGGTGTGAAAGGATTTAAAGTAGACTTCCTGGACCGCAATGATCAGAAAACGGTGGCCTCCTGTTATGAAATAGCGGCGATTGCTGCCAAACATCACTTGTTACTCGATTTTCATGGCATGTTTGCCCCTCAGGGACTGCAACGCACCTGGCCCAATGTGGTCAATTTTGAAGGAGTTCGGGGTATGGAATATATGAAGTGGAAGCCAGATGACCGGGTACAGGAACATGCACTCAGTATACCTTTCATACGTATGATGGCCGGTCCGATGGATTATACACCCGGCGCATTCCGGAATATGACCAAGGGCAATGCCCGACCCAGTAACAGTCTCCCGCAAGGCCTGGGTACCCGCAGCCAGCAAATGGCTATGTATATCGTATACGAAGCCCCACTCCAGATGCTGGCCGACAACCCGACTATTTATACAAAAGAGCAGGAATGCACTGATTTTATTGCTGCGGTGCCAACCAGTTTTAATGAAACAAAAGCACTCGACGCACAATTCGGGGAATACCTGGTTATGGCCCGCCGGAAGAATGATACCTGGTTTGTGGGTGGTATGACCAACTGGACAGCACGTGATATCACGCTGGACTTTTCTTTCCTGCCGGAAGGAGCGTATACGGCTGTTTTATTCCGTGACGGGATCAATGCCGACCGGGATGCGACCGATTATAAAAAAGAAATTCAGACAGTAAGCAATAGCCGTAAACTAATCATTCACCTGGCACCCGGTGGTGGTTTTGCTATGCGGCT
>JAKQJH010000363.1 GCA_029561255.1 Bacteroidota bacterium
TATGCCCGCCAGGACCGGAAGGACCGTCCCCGGGTAGCCATAGGTAGTAAGCTGGTTGCCAATATGTTAGTCGCTGCCGGAGCGGACCGGGTGATTACCATGGACCTCCATGCTCCCCAGATTCAGGGTTATTTTGACATACCGGTGGATCACCTGGACAGCCACGCAGTTTTTATCCCTTATATAGAGAGTTTGAAGCTGGAAAATCTTACCTTTGCCGCCCCCGACGTAGGAGCGACCAACCGTATCCGGGAGATTGCCAGTTATTTCAATGCAGAAATGGTGATCTGCGACAAGCACCGGAAACGGGCTAATGAGATTGCGAGTATGGTGGTGATCGGGGATGTGAAAGACCGGGATGTGGTGATTATTGATGATATCTGTGATACCGGGGGTACCCTGGCGAAAAGTGCAGGTCTTTTAAAAGAAAAAGGAGCCCGGACCGTAAGAGCCCTGATTACGCACCCGGTTTTGAGCGGCAAAGCATATCAGAATATCGAGAACAGTGTGCTTTCCGAACTGGTGGTATGCGATACGATACCCGTAAAACAGGATACGGAGACAGATAAAATCAAAGTGTTGAGTGTGGCTGAACTTTTTGCGGTAGCGATCAGGAATGCCTATGAGAATAAAAGTATCACCAGCCTGTTTATCCATTCGCAACGAAGAGACAAGTAAACTATAAAACAACAATAAAAATGAAGACAATTACAATCGAAGGACAACTGAGGACCGGATTCGGCAAAAGCGCCAGCCGACAACTCCGCTCTCAGGATATGGTGCCAGGTGTAATTTATGGCGGCTCAGCGGAGATTAATTTCTACGCTCCTACTGCAGCTTTCAAAAATTTCGTGTACACACCAAGTTTCCAGATCGCTGAAGTAGTGCTGGATGGCAAGACCTACCGCACTATCCTGAAAGACCTGCAGTTTGACAAAGTGGATGACAAACTGATCCACATCGATCTGCTGGAACTGGTAGAAGATAAAAAAGTAATCGCTGATATCCCTGTGAAATTTGTGGGTACTTCTAAAGGAGTAAAAGATGGTGGTAAACTGGTGACCAAGATGAAGTCACTGAAGATTAAAACCTATCCTAAATACCTGAAAGAACAGATTGAAGTAGCTATTGATAACCTGGAACTGAACGGTAATATCCGTGTGGAAGATGTAAAGGAGCCGAATTATGAGATCCTTAACTCCCCCCGTATTCCGGTTGCGTCTGTGGTATTGACCCGTCAGCTGAAACAGGAAGAAGCAACTGCACCTGCCGGTGCTGCAAAACCTGCCGCTGCTGCCGCTGCCCCCGCTGCTGCGAAGCCAGCCGCCAAAAAATAAGGTTTTACACTTATATCATAAACCCGTATCAACTGATGCGGGTTTTTTATTGGCTATCACCGATATTTGAGATACGACCATGAAATTTTTAATCGCCGGACTGGGTAATCCGGGCGCAGAATACGCCCACACCCGTCATAATATTGGATTTGATGTAGTGAATGCCTTTGTACAAAAGCATGGGGGACAGTTCCGGAGTGACCGGCTGGCCTTTGTGGCTGATGTGAAATGGAAGGGGAAGAATTTTGTCTGTATCTGCCCCACTACTTTCATGAACCTGAGCGGGAAAGCGGTGAAATACTGGATGGATAAAGAAAAAGTAGCCCTGGAACAGGTATTAGTGGTGGTGGACGACCTGGCCCTGCCCCTGAGTAAACTGCGTCTAAAGCCTTCTGGCAGCGATGCAGGGCATAATGGCCTGAAAAGCCTCCAGGAAATCCTGGGAACGAAGGATTATCCCAAACTCCGGTTCGGAATCGGGAGCGATTACCCCAAAGGATTACAGGCGGATTTTGTGCTGGGAAAATGGAAAAAAGAGGAGGAGCCGCTGGTTAAACTGAAGATCGAAAAGTCGGTGGAAGCGATTGAAATGTTTGCGGCACAAGGGCTTACTGCCGCCATGAACCAGGTAAATAATAAAGAGTTTTCATTATGAGAAATCAGATGGAATCCTTACTTTAGCACTCCTGACCTCTCCCCGGAAGGCGCCTGATTAGCAATTTTTTACCGGGGAAATCCAATATACATATTGATTACCACTGAATATATGGGATCTTGTCACCCCAGGTAGGGTATCCGGTATATTTAATTAAAATGTTACTTCCTGTTATGAAAATTTTCTGTGTTGGACGAAACTATGTTGCACACGCGAAAGAACTCGGAAACGAAGTGCCCGATGAGCCTGTGATATTCATGAAGCCCAAAAGTGCTTTATTGCAACCGCATACGCCATTTTATTATCCCGAATTTACCAATGAACTGCATTATGAATGCGAACTGGTGCTGCGTATCAGCAAGAATGGTAAATATATCCAGGACAAATTTGCTTCCAAATATTATGATGCCATTACGGCCGGTATCGACTTTACTGCCCGTGATATACAGAATGAATTGAAAGAAAAAGGACTGCCCTGGGAAAAAGCAAAAGCCTGGGATAACTCCGCGGTGATTGGCAAATGGGTACCGTTCGCCAATATCAAGAATAAAAAGGACATCAATTTCTGCCTGTACAAGAATAAAGAACTGGTACAGCAGGGAAACTCCACTCTCATGATCCATAGTTTTGACAAGATCGTGTCTTATATCTCCAACTTCTTTTCTGTAAATATCGGGGATATCATTTTTACCGGCACCCCCGCAGGTGTAGGGGAAGTGGTGGTAGGAGATGAGCTGGAAGGATTTATCGAAGACGACAGTATGTTCGCGCTTGAAGTAAAATAAGCGGGACTCAGGATTTTTATATTCCGACAAAAGGAGCACCAATACCAACTGCTATCAAGGGGTTGTATCAAAAGGAGATACAACCCCTTATTTTTTCTGAACCGCTTTATCTTACTTTTGTTTTGTAATGTTTGCTGCAGATGACTGAACTATCCATTTTACTCCGCGCATATAAGCTCATGAGCCAGACCAGGGCCATGGCCGATTTGTATGAGGCTAACCGCTCCATTTGTAAATACGTGCATTCCACTTCGCGGGGACATGAAGCCATTCAACTGGCCACCGCTTTCAATTTACAATCACAGGATTTTGTCAGCCCTTATTACCGGGATGAAAGTATGCTGCAGGGACTGGGTTTTACGCCCTATGAACAAATGGGGCAACTCCTGGCAAAAGGGGATGATATTTTTACTGGCGGGAGGGAATACTATTCCCATCCGAATTACCGGGGCGATGACAAGCCGCTGATCATTCACCAGAGCAGTGCCACGGGTATGCAGGCCATCCCCACCACCGGTATTGCCCAAGGGATACGGTACTGGGAAAAATCAGATCCTGCCCGCCTGAAGAAAGGCCTGAATGGAGAATTGCCCGTAGTACTCTGTTCCATGGGTGATGCCAGTGTGACCGAAGGAGAGGTGAGTGAGGCTATGCAGTTTGCCGTATTAAAACAATTACCGGTGATCTATCTCGTGCAGGATAATAACTGGGGGATTAGTGTATCAGCCGGAGAAGCACGCGCCATGAACGCGTATGAGTATGTAGCGGGATTTAAAGGCATGAACCGGATACAGGTGGATGGAAGTGATTTTGAAGCTTCCTATAAAGTGATGAAAGATGTTTGTGAGTTTGTACGCCGGGAAAGAAAGCCCGTGCTTGTGCATGCAGAAACCCCGTTGTTGGGACACCATACGAGTGGTGTGCGGTCGGACTTTTACCGCAGCCAGGTAGATCTGGAAAAACATCATCAGCATGATCCTATTCCCCGTTTACGGAAGCGACTGGAGGAAAGAGGGGTATCTGAAGCTGAATTAAGTGAAATTGAAAGGGCCGCGGAAGAACGCGTAACGGCTGATTTTAAAAAAGCGGTGGCGGCCCCGGATCCGAATCCGCTGACAGTGGGCGACCATGTTTTTGCTCCATCACCCGTAATTGAAGAAAGTGGCGAGCGCTCACCGGCTAACGCGGAAAAAGTACTGATGGTGGATGCCGCCCTCTATGCCATCCGCGAATTAATGGAAGACAATCCCGACATGATCATCTACGGACAGGATGTTGGCAAACGTTTGGGTGGTGTGTTTCGCGAAGCGGCCACCCTGGCCGAACAGTTCGGAGATCACCGGGTATTTAATACAGCGATACAGGAAGCCTATATCGTGGGATCGACTGTAGGACTGAATGCAGTGGGCATCAAACCTGTAGTGGAAGTGCAATTTGCCGATTATATTTATCCGGGTTTCAACCAGCTGGTGACAGAGATATCCAA
>JAKQJH010000398.1 GCA_029561255.1 Bacteroidota bacterium
TACAAGGGCAGTTTTACCTGCTAAATTGAATAATGCTAAGGTGTTCATGTAGTCTGTTTGTTTACTGATCAATTAATTTGCTCCTGTAAGGTACACGCTTGATTATGGAAATCAGGTTACCGGAAATTTATTTTTTTCCGGTATCGATACCGATGATTCCCGGTATCGATACCGGTCCTTATTCTTTGTTTTCTTCTCGCCCTTTTTTCAGGGGTCAGGCGGTTTTAGTGCCCGCAGCTACCTTTTCATCCAGGGTCTGCCAGTTGAAATAGTTCTTCGCGTTATTATAACAGATATCCTGAATCACCTGTCCGATCCAGGGCAGGTCATTCGGCAGCTCTCCGTTATCTACTTCTTCTCCGAAAAGATTACACAATAAGCGACGGAAATATTCGTGGCGCGGGAAAGAAAGGAAGCTGCGGCTGTCCGTCAGCATCCCGACCATCTTACTCACCAGTCCCATATTACTGAGGGTATTCAGTTGTTTAACCATGCCGTCTTTCTGATCGAGGAACCACCAGGCCGATCCCCACTGGATTTTTCCTGCCGCTGATCCATCATTAAAGTTGCCAATCATCGTGGCAAAAAGTTCGTTGTCGGCCGGATTCAGGTTATAGATAATAGTCTTTGCTAACGTATTGTTGCTGTCGAGCCGGTCCAGGAATTTTGACAAGGCTCTTGCCTGGGAAAAATCACCGATGCTGTCCCAGCCGGTATCGGCACCCAACTGACCCAGACGACGGCTGTTATTATTACGCAAGGCACCGAGATGGTATTGTTGTACAAAACCTTTTTCCCAGTCCCATTCAGCAAAATTAACCAGCATGGCAGATTTGAACTTGCGGTTTTCCAGCAGGGTCAGTTCACCACCGGAACGGATCTTGGCAAAAATGCCGGCGATCTCGGTACTGGTATAGTCTTCTGCATAGATTTCTTCCAGTCCGTGATCACTGATACTGCTCTGATTGGCCACAAAAAAATCATGGCGTTTCTTCATAGCGGCCAGGTAATCATTGTACGTACTGATAGAAACATCCGAAGCTTTTTCTAAAGCGGTCAGGTAGTTGTTGAAGCCGGCCGCAGTTTCCACATTCATGGCTTTATCCGGGCGGAATGCCGGCAGCACTTTTACTCCCCAGCCACTCTGACGGATCTGCTGATGATATTGCAGATTGTCTACCGGATCATCCGTAGTGCATACCACTTTTACGTTCATTTTTTCCAGCAGACTGCGTACGCTGTACTCTTTTGTCTGCAGCAGGGCTGAAGCCTTGTCATATATCGTTCTGGCCGTATCTGCATTCAGGATCTCCGTGATGCCGAAGTACCGCTGGAGTTCGAGATGAGTCCAGTGATACAGCGGGTTACGCAGGGTATAAGGAACCGTAGCTGCCCAGGCCTGAAATTTTTCCCAATCCGACTTATCGCCGGTGATAAATGATTCATCCACACCATTGGTACGCATCGCTCTCCACTTATAGTGGTCACCGTTCAGCCATACACGGGTGATATTATCGAACTGTTTGTCTTCTGCCATTTCATTGGGCGGAAGGTGGTTGTGATAGTCGATGATGGGCATGTCTTTGGCATAGCCATGATAAAGATCCTGCGCGGTCTTATTGTGCAGCAGGAAATTTTCATCCAGGAACTTTTTCATACTGTTACGTTTTATAGTGGGTGCATTGCTGCACAACGTTGTTACCTTTTAAACTCCGCTGAATGCGGTAAATCCTCCATCTACTTTTATCGTGGTGCCGGTTACAAACGAAGAAGCATCACTCATCAGGTAGACCAGGGCACCGGTCAGGTCCTTCGGATCACCGAATTTTTTATACGGTGTACCCGCAATGATCAGGTTGCCTCTTTCAGAAAGATTGCCCTTGCCATCGGTCAGTAATAACCGGTTCTGTTCGGTCAGGAAGAATCCGGGAATGATCGCATTCATCCGGATCTTATCGCCATAGCGGTTGGCCAGTTCTACGGCAAACCATTTATTGAACATTTCAATGGCGGCTTTGCCAAGGCTATAGCCCATCACCTTGGTTAAGGCTCTTTCCACACTTACGGAAGAGATATTGACAATACTGCCACTGCCATTTTCAGCAATCGCTTTACCAAAAATGAGGGTGGGGATGATGCTGCCCCAGAGATTCATGTCCATGGCTTTTTTCATACCTGACGCACTCATGGAAAAAATATCATCACCAGGTTGGAGAATCCCTTCAGGAATATTTCCTCCGGCACCATTGACCAGTCCGTCA
>JAKQJH010000005.1 GCA_029561255.1 Bacteroidota bacterium
GGCAGCATACCCCGGCTGATCTGTATCTGGCTCATGATTTCATTGACATTTCTGAAACCGGTATCACGACCCACACTGATGCCCGGCCATAAATGTCGTTTCATCGTGTTTTCACCAGCCCACCATCCCAGTAAAACAGGAAAACTCTGGGCCGGCCGGTTGATCGGCCAGTAGAGTTGTGGAGTGAAATAATCGATCCAGCCTTTATTGAGCCAAAGTTTGGCATCTGCATAAAGCTGCTCGTACTGATCAAAACCACCAACTGATTCCGGATAACCCGGACGCCAGATACCAAAGGGACTGAGACCGAATTTCACCCAGGGTTTGGCAGCTTTTATTTTCTTATAGAGTTGTTCAATAAATACATTCACGGCATCACGACGCCAGTCACCTCTTGACATTTTGCCGCCGCTTTGCTGATACGCTTTCCAACTCACCGAATCCGGAAAGTCTTCGCCATTGTTATAAGAAGGATAGGGATAAAAATAGTCATCGAAATGCACCCCATCAATGTCATATCGTTTTACGAGGTCCATCACTACGGCAGTGGAATGTTCCTGCGTGCCTTTCTGCGCCGGGTCCAGCCACCAATATCCTTCCTTTAAATAAAGGGCCAGTTCCGGCCTTTTTTTCACGATGGATTTTTCAGTGATCTCTTTGCCGTCTTTATGATGGGCCCGGTAGGGATTCAGCCAGACATGCAGCTCGATGCCTCTTTCATGGGCGGCATCGGTCCAGAATTTCAGCGGATCGTAAAAAGGGGAAGGAGGTTGTCCCTGTTTGCCTGTCAGGTAGTAAGACCAGGGTTCCAGTTCGCTTTCGTAGAGGGCATCACATTGCGGACGCACCTGCAGAATGACGGCGTTGAAATGATGGACCTCGAGAAAATCCAACAGGGCGATTGCTTCACGTTGTTGTTCTTCGGTGCTCAAACCGGGTTTACTGGGCCAGTTGATATTGGCTACTGTGGCCACCCAGGCGGCCCTGAATTCGCGCTGGGCGGTAAAGGCCGGTGGCGTGCTTGTTGTTGTTGTTTGGCTGCTGCTGTTTTTTGGGGCGGTGCAGGCGAACCCTGCGAAAAATACAGGGGTCATCCAGAAAAGGAATCGCTTTTTCATGTGCAAACTTTTAGTGTGGAAGCAATAGGTTACTAAAAGTACGCTAATTCAGTCTACTGCCCCTGTAACAGGTCGGGCCGGCGGTCTTTGGTTCGCTGGATGGCCTGATCGTGCCTCCAATCCTCAATGAGCTTATGGTTGCCGCTCATAAGTACATCGGGTACTTTGAGTCCGCGAAAATCAACCGGACGGGTGTATACCGGCGGGGCCAGTAAATTATCCTGAAAAGAATCAGTCAGGGCCGACGTCTCATCATTCAGTACACCGGGTATCAGCCGGCCAATGGCATCCACGAGCAGGGCCGCGGGAATTTCACCGCCGCTGAGCACGAAATCGCCAATGGAGATTTCTTTGGTAACAAATTGTTGTCTTACCCGCTCATCAATGCCTTTATAGTGTCCACAGATGATCAGCAGATTTTCTTTGAGGGAAAAAGCGTTGGCCATTTTCTGGTTAAAAGTGACGCCATCGGGCGTCATATAAATGATCTCATCAAATTTCCGGTCGGCCGAAAGTTCTTCGATCGCTTTGGCGAGGGGTTCGCACATCATCACCATACCGGCGCCACCACCATATTGGTAATCATCCACCTGTCCATAGTCATTCACCGCCCATTTGCGTAGCTGGTGTACACGGATGGTCAGGTGGCCTTTTTCCTGCGCTCTTTTCATCATACTATGGGAAAAGGGGCTTTCCAGTAATTCGGGTAAAACGGTCAGAATATCAATATGCATGCGGCAAAGATAGGAACTGCTCAGTTGCAGGAAACCAATACCGTACTGTTGGTTTCATTGACCGCCCGGTCCTTGGCAATGACCTGGATCTTATAATTCACCCCGGCCACAGCAGTTATGGACTGACTGATATTGCCAGTCTTACCGGCCGGGTATTCATGTACATCCATCAGCAGATCACCGGTATTAGTATTGCTGACATGTATATGTACTTCAGCGATATAGGTCTCGTCTGTAACCAGGGCGGTAATGGGAATCGGTTGTCCGGGCGTAAAGTTTTGTCCATTGGCCGGACTGCTGATCGATACAACAGGAAATATTTTGTCCTTTTCCGCGGCAGGTTTGCCGCAGGCGGAGAACAGGGTCAGTAAGAATAGAGAAAACCGGAGTGGATTCATACAATGAAGTTAAGAAAATAGTGAATGGGGAGTGGGGAATGGTGAATGGTGAGTAGTGAGTAGTGAGTGGGAGGGAGTATCTGCTTTAGGAGACTTCGTACTTCGTACCTCGTACTTATAAAAGAGAAACCCCCAGGGAACTGGGGGTTGACATTGAAACAAAAACCAACGATAGCTCATTTTCATGAGCCACATTTTAAGTGTATTTTTTCACCTCTGGGTCAAAAGTACAACGGCCTCTAGTACCTGAAAGTGACCTTCATCATGCCAGTAAGTGATATAAGTCAGTCTCTTTTTTTACGGGTTTTTTCCCAGTTGGCCGCTGCTGGTCTTTTTTGAATATAAAAGATGATTTAAATCAGGTTTTTGGGATATCCAGAATGTTATTTTGCCCGTGAAACTTGTAACATGAAGCTGACCTCCTCTACGGTGATTAATGAGAATGCCTGTGCCGCGGATATTGTGAAAGAACATTACCGTACGGCTTCTGTTTTCCGTAAGTATGCTATTGAGTATTGTTGCGGGGCCCGATGGCCGCTGAAAATGGTGCTGGAAACCCAACAGCTGAATACGGAACAGGTATTGGCAGAACTGGAAGCCGCCTGCCGCCAGGTCACTATTCCGGCATCTTTGCCATATGATACCTGGAGCATGGATTTTCTGACGGAGTATATTATCAATATCCACCATGCTTATTTACGGAAATCACTGCCGGTAATAAAAGACCAGGTAACCCGCTTTGTGGAGGAACACCGCAAAAAGTATCCCTACCTGTCCGAAGTGGAAAGAAAGGTCAGTTTTCTCGATAAGACCATGATTCCTCATTTACTGCAGGAAGAAGAAGTGATATTCCCCTATATCCGCCAGATCAGTCATGCGTATGAAAGTAAGGAGTCTTATGCCAGTTTGTTGGTACGTACGTTGCGTAAACCCGTGGAAGACCTGATGCATGATGAACATAACAGTATTGGGAAAACGCTTACTCAATTAAGAGAACTCACTAATAACTATACTGCGCCCGAGAATGCCTGTACCAGTCACCGGCTGGCATATTCTTTGATCAAAGAGCTTGATGATGACCTTGTGCAGCATATTTATCTTGAAAACGACATTCTTTTCCCCAAGGCCATCTCTATGGAAAAAGAATTACTGGAGAGGCACTAAAAATTTTATACACTCTTTTTTTCAGATTATCTTGCTTAATTTTCCGGCAAATGGATAATCTTAACGGACGGTCGATGACCTATTGGGCCATCCTCGTATTTAGTTTTTCTCTCACGTTAGCTTTTTTATTCCGTGACTATCAGCTTTCGGTCAGCGGGCTGCTGCTTTTTGTGATTCTCACGGCTTTCATCCCGGGCTGGCGATCAACGCTGG
>JAKQJH010000020.1 GCA_029561255.1 Bacteroidota bacterium
CGGAGACCAATCTTACCGCCCATCCAGACCATTTTTGTTTGGTATGGGCTATGTCAATCGCAAAAAAAACTACCATGTTTTATTGCCATTGCTGGAAAATGAATCCATTGAAATGGTCATAGCTGGCAGACTGGATGAAGCAGATTACGTGAACAGTATCCTGAATACCGCAGAAAGCATGGGTGTATCAGACCGTCTCCGCCTCACCGGGCCGGTTAGCGAGGGCGAAAAAGCGTGGTACTACCAGCATTGCCTGGCTTTTGTACATCCCTCACTGGCCGAAGGGTTCGGTGCCCCGGTGGTGGAGGTCATGCAATTTGGCAAACCATTATTCCTTTCTGACCGGACATCATTACCGGAGATTGGCGGGGATGCGGCCTTTTATTTTTCGTCTTTTGAAAAGGAACATATGCATCATATTTTCCGGCAAGGCATGGAAAAATATAACAGCAACGGGTTGGCGGATCATATCCGGAAACGCGGGGCTGCTTTTGACTGGAAACAAAAAGCAAAAGAGTACCTTGCTGTATACCGGTCCATGATCGGTCAATCCTCCTGAAATGTCAGATAGAGTCTGGACAAACCCCTTAAGTCAGGACGCCGGAAGGCGAAGGACAGAATTGTGCAAGGCCCAGGATTTTCACCAGGACTGGTACCATCGCTGGTGTGCAGAAATGAAAGAAACTCCACGGTTTCACCGCAAGCAATGGGAGTATGCCTACAATATGCAGGCATTATGGGAGCGGGGCTGCATCCGGGAGGGGAGTCGCGGATTGGTATTTGCCGTGGGAACCGAACCGGGTCCCTCTATTTTTGCCGGTTATGGCTGTCAGATTCTGGCCACTGATATTATGCCTGAACGGGGGAAGGAAAAGGGCTGGGATAACGGGCAGCTCTGTTTCGGACTGGAATCCCTGAATGCCCGGCAACTCTGCAGTGATAAGATTTTACAGGAAAAAGTCAGTTACCGTCCGTTGGACATGAACCAGATACCGGACGATATTACCGGATTTGACTTTAACTGGTCCAGTTGCTCCTTTGAACACCTCGGCAGTATTGAAAAAGGACTGGCATTTCTAAAAAACCAGCTTAAAACGCTGAAACCCGGTGGCTGGGCGGTTCACACCACGGAATATAATATTTCCAGTAATCAAGCCACCCAGGACCTGAATGAAACGGTGATCTTCAGGCAGCGGGATATAGTACAGGTGGTCGGAGAGCTGCGGGCGGAAGGCCATTATGTGGAGGAGACCGATTTTTCAATAGGCGGGATGCCTGAGGATTTCCAGGTAGACCTGACCCCGCACCAACAGGAAATCCATGTAAAACTGCAGGTGGGCCCCTTTGTAGTCACTTCCCTGGGACTGATTATCCGTAAAAAGCAGTAAAACAGGACCTCAGAGCCGGAAAGCCCCTTTTTCAGGCTGGGTTTTCAACCCCTTTTCCACAGTTAAAAATCTTTAATTTACAAATTGGAGGATTAAGCCCGCCCCCTTACCTTTGCGGCCTGAAAATACCGGTAATCTCCGGACTCCTAATAAACAAAAAATCATGGCAAACGTAGGTAAAGTAAAACAGGTCATCGGCGCGGTAATCGACGTGCAATTTGATGGCAAACTTCCCGAGATCTACAACTCACTGGAACTGAAAAAAGAAAATGGTGATACACTGGTACTTGAAGTACAGCAGCACCTGGGTGAGGATAGTGTACGGACCATCGCGATGGACGGTACAGAGGGTATCGTACGCGGTACAGAAGTAGTAGACACCGGAATTGCGATTGCCATGCCGATTGGTGAAGGCATCAAAGGACGTCTGTTCAATGTAACCGGCGACCCGATCGACGGATTACCCGCAGTAAGTAAAGTTGGCGGCCGCCCGATCCACAATATGCCTCCAATGTTTGAAAACCTGAGTACTGCTTCTGAAGTACTGTTTACCGGTATCAAAGTAATCGACCTGATCGAGCCCTATGCAAAGGGTGGTAAGATCGGTCTGTTTGGTGGTGCGGGTGTAGGTAAAACCGTATTGATTCAGGAACTGATTAATAATATCGCGAAAGCATATTCCGGTTTATCCGTATTTGCCGGGGTGGG
>JAKQJH010000036.1 GCA_029561255.1 Bacteroidota bacterium
TTGCTGTCATGGTGAGTTTATCGAACCATGAGCTTGCCGAAACATAAAGCAGATCATGAACCGGCAATCACTAATCGAGCAACTGGATTCCACACCCGAATTTGATATCTGTATTATCGGGGGTGGCGCCACCGGACTGGGTATTGCTGTAGATGCAGCCTCCCGTGGCTATAAGACAGTATTATTTGAACAACACGATTTTTCCAAAGGCACATCCTCCCGGAGTACCAAACTGGTTCACGGAGGCGTACGGTACCTTCAACAGGGCAATATCAAACTGGTGATGGAAGCGCTGAAAGAAAGAGGATTGCTGTTGAAAAATGCTCCACACCTTGTACATAATCAGAAATTTATTGTGCCCAATTATAAATGGTGGGAAAAACCTTACTACGGCATAGGTCTGAAGATTTACGACTGGATGGCCGGCAGCCTGGGTATTGGTCCTTCTGAATTACTCAGCCCCGAAGAAACCCTGGCACTCACCCCCACCCTGGATCCGGACGACCTTACCGGGGCGGTGCTTTATCATGATGGTCAGTTTGATGATGCCAGGCTGGCGATCAGCCTGGCACAGACTGCCGTTTCACTCGATGCCATAGTACTGAATTATTTTCCCGTCACCGCCCTGATGAAAAAACAGCAGAACGTATGCGGGGTGTGGGTGAAAAATCAACTGACGGGTAAAGAATATGAAGTAAAAAGTAAAGTGGTGATCAATGCCACCGGTGTTTTTACTGATCGAATCCTCAGCATGGACAATCCGGAGCATGAAAGCCTGATCAGTCCGAGCCAGGGCATTCACCTGGTGGTGGACAAGGAATTTTTACCGGGAGATACGGCCATCATGATTCCCAAGACGGATGATGGACGGGTACTTTTTGCGGTTCCCTGGCATAATAAAATTGTACTCGGCACCACGGATACACCAGTGGAGGAAGTCACGGAGGAGCCCATCCCGCTTAAAGAAGAAATTGAATTCATCCTCACGCATATCGGCCGTTATCTCACTAAGGATCCGCAACACAGTGATATCCGGAGTATGTTTGCCGGCTTGCGTCCATTGGTCAAAGGAAAATCAAAAGTTACGGCTGCCCTTTCCCGCGATCACCTGATCACAATCTCAGAATCCGACATGATCACGGTAACCGGTGGTAAATGGACCACCTACCGGAAGATGGCAGAAGATACGGTCAATCTCGTAGCGGAGAAACTCCAGTCACAGATCACCTGCGTTACCCATGAATTAAAAATAGCGGTATTGAGACCCGTTCCGGCTTCCATAGAAGGATTAACGGATGAGCAAATAACAACCCTTGTCAAACAAACGGCCAATCATGAAATGTGTATGACCGTAGAGGATTTCCTTTCCCGCCGTACCCGGCAATTATTACTGGATGCCCGGGTAGCACTGGATAAATCCCCATTGGTGGCTGCCGCACTGGCCGTTGTACTGAATAAAGACCAGGCCTGGATACAATCACAAATGAATACTTTTAATAAAATAGCCACCCATTATCTTCCTCATTAAAAACGATTGCTTATGTCCCCATTTATCGGAGAATTTATTGGTACCGCTTTGCTCTTCCTGCTTGGAGGGGGAGTGGTAGCGAACGTAGTGCTTAACAAAACCAATGGCCAGAACAGTGGCTGGATCGTCATCACTTTTGGTTGGGCCATGGCGGTGTTTATCGGCGTATTCACTTCGGTAAAACTGGGTGGCAATGGCCATCTGAATCCCGCTGTAACTATTGCTTTGTCGGTCACTGGTCAATTCAGTTCATCATTGATTGGCACCTACCTGCTGGCACAATTAGCCGGTGCTTTTACAGGAGCCGTACTGGTCTGGCTTTCTTATCATACTCATTTTGAGGCCAGCAATGACGCTGACCTGAAAAAAGCTATTTTTTGTACCGCACCAGGTATCCGTAACCCCATAAATAATGTATTCACTGAATTTCTCGGCACTTTTGTCCTAATGTTCGGCGCTCTCTCTTTTACTGACCCCGCCGCTTCCATGGGCACACTGAATGCATTACCCGTTGCGTTGCTGGTATTAGGCATCGGTCTCTCCCTCGGTGGTCCGACAGGCTATGCCATCAATCCCGCCCGTGACCTGGGACCGCGTATTGCGCATTTCATTTTACCTATAAAAGGGAAAAGAGACAGTGACTGGAGTTATAGCTGGGTGCCGGTAGTGGGACCGATACTTGGGGCAATACTGGCAGCAGTTGTATTTAAACAGTTGAATTAATAGTATAAAAAGATGATGATGAAAATGTTTTTTGGGTTGTTCCTGCTACTAACGTACTCCAGCTATGCACAAAATGCGGAAGAGCAGCTTAAAAAACTGAACATAGAACTTCCATCCGTCGGCAAACCCATTGCCAATTATGTAAACGTGGTACGGGTGGGCAACCTGCTCTTTCTTTCCGGCAAAGGTCCTTCCAATGAAAAGGGAGTATATACGACGGGCAAAGTTGGTAAAGATTTGACTCTGGAAGAAGGCATTGCCGCAGCCCGGCTGACCGCCATTAACCAGCTCGCTGTTTTAAAAGCCGAACTCGGTGACCTCAATAAAGTGAAAAGGATCGTGAAAGTGCTGGGCATGGTGAACTGCGAGGCCGATTTTAAAGACCATCCGAAAGTGATCAATGGTTTCTCTGATCTGATGGTACTGGTATTCGGGGAGAAAGGCAAACATGCAAGATCGGCTGTAGGGATGTGTTCGCTTCCGATGAATATGGCGGTGGAGGTGGAACTGGTAGTTGAGGTCGAATAAAGAACCAAGAAGCCAAGATGCCAAGACGCCAAAGAAAAATCAAAAAACAAAAAACAAACTCCTACTGGTTGCGAAGCTTCCAGCTTCGCAATTGTATTATGTCGCCTATGCGACCCGGAGAAAAATCCGGCGCCTGCTATGCGAGGCGTCCCGCCTCGCTGGTGGCTAATTGGTCTGGCCACTTCGAGTGGCCTGACCAATTAGCCACAAATCACCTCACAAGCCACCCTCACCTGCTCTTCCGAAATAATCAGCGGCGGAGATATCCGTAAACAATTCGGTGCAAACAAAAACCAGTCGGTCAGTACGCCTGCTTCAATGGACCGGTCTATCACTTTTTTACAGGTTTCAAAAGAATCAAACTCCACCGCCATCCAGAGTCCAAAGGATCGAACCGCTTTTATGGAGGGATGTACCAGCAATGAATGAAACAACGCTTCCTTGTCTTTTACCTGTTCCATCCACCCTTCTTCCAGCAAGGCTTTCATAGCGGCCAATCCGGCCGCACAGCTGACGGGGTGTCCGCCAAACGTAGTAATATGTCCCAGTACCGGTTTATCAGTAAACGCATCCATCAATTGCTTATCGGCCACCAGTGCACCAAGAGGCATACCTCCGCCCAGGGCTTTCCCGAGTAATACCATATCCGGTATGATATCAAAATTTTCGAACCCCCAAAGCTTGCCAGTCCTGCCGAATCCGGCCTGAATTTCATCCAGTACCAGTAAAGTGCCCGTGCTGCTGCATTTTTCCCGCAGTGCTTTGATCCATTCAGGGGAAGGTGGTTTGATCCCGGCTTCCGCCTGTACGGTTTCCGCGATCACACAGGCCGTATGGGTGGTTATAAAATCAAGTGAGGCAAAAGAATTATAATCAAGGTGCAGGATATCCGGCAACAAGGGCCGGTA
>JAKQJH010000039.1 GCA_029561255.1 Bacteroidota bacterium
GAAAGTTCTTTGGGATGTTTCATGACACAACCAACTGTTGTATGGTGAAGATAATGAGTAATGAGTAATCAGTAATGAGTAGCTGATCGTACTGAACTATAGTATTAAATCTTCCATATTAGGGAAGGTTCAATTCTGTAAAGCCTTTTCCATTCGTACTCATTACTGATTACTCATTACTCATCTGGTGCTATCAGCTCATGTTTTCGGTTTATGCACCTGTTATCCACCGCAATCCACACCCTAATCACACTGTTTTTGCCAAAAACCGCCTCCCACCGGCTGAAAGCCTTACTGGTGGCTGTTTTTGGCAGATTTTCGGGTGTGGAAAAAAGAAAATGACGAAAATTTGGTTCCTAAGTGGTAAAAAGTGTTATTTTGTGTCAATTAATTCAAACTTGATTCAATTAACTGATAATGACAGGCTTTCTCGGAGAATTCGAGGCAACGGTGGACGCCAAGGGGCGTTTCTTGCTCCCGGCGGGGTTCAAGAGGCAGTTGCCGGAAGAGGAGACCAACCGGTTCGTTATCAACAGGGGGTTTGAAAAATGCCTGGCGCTCTATCCGATGAGGACCTGGGAGCCACTCTTTGAAAAGATTACCGGCCTGAATGAGTTTGACCCCAAGCAACGGGAGTTCAGACGGGCATTCCTGAACGGCGCCACTTTTGTGGAGCCCGACACCGCCGGTAGAATATTGTTGCCACCAAACCTGAAGGCATATGCCGGGCTGCAGAAGGATATCGTGCTGATGGCAACAGGAGACAAATTAGAAATCTGGGATAGTAATAAGTACAAAGAGATCTTTGAATCACTTTCTTCGGACACATTCAGTGATTTGGGCGACCAGGTGCTGGGTAGCGGATCGGATAAGTCGAAAAGTTAAAACGGTAAAGCATGGAACAGCCCAATCAACAAAAAGGTGCATCCGGCTTACCCGCTGACTCACAAGACTATCACATTCCTGTTCTGCTCAGCGAAACCCTGGAAGGCCTGAATATTCAACCGGACGGTATTTATGTGGATTGCACATTTGGCGGGGGTGGTCACTCAAGAGCGATTCTCTCCAGGCTGGGTGCAAAAGGAAAACTGGTCGCCTTTGACCAGGATGACGATGCAAAGAAAAACCTGCCCGATGACGAAAGATTAGTATTTGTTTCACACAACTTTCGTCACCTGCAGCGTTTCCTCCGGTTAGAACAAATCACCGCAGTGGATGGTATTATGGCCGACCTGGGCGTCAGCAGTCACCAGTTTGATGAGGCAGACAGAGGGTTCTCCACCCGCTTCAATGCCGATCTGGACATGCGGATGGATCAGCGCCAGGCACTGACCGCTTTTGATGTGGTGAATACCTATACTGAACAGCAGTTGCACAAACTGTTTGAGCAGTATGGAGAAGTCACCAACTCCAAAACACTGGCCCGTAAAATTGTACAGGTGAGGAATACTGCTTCACTGAAAACAATCGACGGTTTTAAGAATGCAGTCCGGGATATAGTTAAAGGAAATCCCAACAAGTACTTTGCCCAGGTTTTCCAGGCTTTACGGATAGAAGTTAATTACGAGTTAGGCGCATTGAAAGAAATGCTGGAGCAAATCCCCAACCTGTTAAAACCCGGAGGCCGGGTCGCCATCATCACGTTTCATTCTCTCGAGGACAGATTGGTAAAGAATTTTTTCCGACGCGGCTCATTTGACGAGCCCGAAGAGAACCCTTTTATCAATACCGAACCGGTCAGCGAACTGAAGATTATCACGAAAAAACCAATCGGACCAACAGAAGAAGAGATGAAACGGAATCCGCGGTCAAGAAGTTCCAAACTCAGGGTGGCGGAAAAGAAAGGGTAAGCAGATCATATTAATAAGGGAACTACGAACACAAGATATAAGGGTATACAAACTTTGGAAAATCTATATCCTTTGAAATCAACCCTTGAAACCAAGGGCGATGAAAAACCAGACTAACACGCGAAAAACGCATGTATGCCGGAACAAAAAACAAAAGAGGGGGAGTTGAAAGCGGAACAGTCCAACGGGCTGCCTCGCTGGAAGCAATGGCTGAATTATCAGTCCATTGTAAAACAGGTCCCCTTCTTTTTGTTCCTGGCAGTTCTCGCAGTACTGTATATCTACAACGGTCACCAGGCCGATAAAACGATACGCAGTATTAACCGCACGGAAAAAGAAGTGAAGGAGTTACAGTACGAGTACACCGCGGTAAAAGGAGAACTGATTTCACGGAGCATGCAGAGTAAACTGATGGAAGCGGTGAAGCCCCTGGAACTGAAAGAGCTGACCGAATCCCCGGTGGTGCTGACAGACAGCAGCCTGGCGAAGTAACACAACAACGGACGGACAACTGCGCAGGCAGTTTGCATATAAACAACTAAGGACACAATCAATTAAGGGCATTGGAAGTAAAACGTGACATACTTTGGAGAGTATACGTCAGTTTTCTTGGCATCGTGGTGCTGAGTTTACTGGTACTCGGAAGAGCCTTTTATATCCAGCAGGTGGAGGGCGAACACTGGCGCAGTAAAAGCGACAGTCTTCATCAGCGCTTTATCGAACTGGATGCAAGAAGAGGTACCATCTACAGCGAAGACGGGCAGATGCTCAGCGCTTCCATCCCCACTTTTGATATTTACATCGATTTTGATGCAGACGGACTCCGGGAAAAGAAAGGAAAACGTTTCTATGATAACATTGACTCGTTCTCCCTGGCACTGGCTGGTTATTTCGGGGATAAATCCTCCGCCCAGTACAAAGCCGAACTGAAAGCCGCATTTAAAAAGAATGTCCGTTATTTTCCGCTGAAGAAAAAACTGAGCTTCGAACAATACAAAACCTTCCGTGAATTTCCGCTGGCCCGCCTGGGAAGAAACAGAAGCGGCATCATCGTGGAGACCAACAGCAAACGCCTGCCTCCTTTTGGTCTGCTCGCCAGCCGTACCATTGGTCTTTCCCGCGAACATATGGCCAGTGATGGAAAAGTCCGGAAGCAGAATGTAGGCCTGGAAAAAAGTTACGACAGTGTGCTGAGCGGTAAAAGCGGACAGAAACTGGTGCGCTTTATAGCCGGCGGGACTGCCATCCCGATTGAAGGATCAGAAACAGATCCGGAAAACGGAAGAGATATCTATACGACGCTTGATGTACAGATCCAGGATATTACGGAAACGGCCCTGCTCCGCATGATGCAGCAGTGTGAAGGCCCTTATGGTACCGCGATCGTGATGGAAACCGCCACCGGAAAAATCAAAGCCATGGCCAACCTGGGACGTCGTCCGGATGGCAGCTATTGGGAAGATGATAACTACGCCCTGCGTACAACTGAGCCCGGATCGACTATCAAACTGGTTACTTTATTATCCGTACTGGACAAAGGAACGAGTAAACCCAATGATCTGGTGGAAGTGGGCACCGGCCGCTTACAGGTAGGAAATAAAATGATTACCGATGCGGAAAGACAACCCAGGAGTGTACTGACCCTGAAAGAGTGTTTCGCACACAGTTCCAATATTGGTATGAGCCAGGTGGCTTACAAGGCATTTGCACAAAAGCCAGCTGAATTAAAAGAATACATGCATCGTTTTCACCTCGATACCCGGGTGCCTGTTGACCTGGCTAACCTGCCAAAGCCCTCTATGGCCCCGCTGGATCAGAAAGGAAGCGCCCAGGGAAATATGCTCTGGATGAGTTTTGGTTATGGCATCCAGGTGAGTCCGCTCCATACCCTGATGCTCTACAATGCAGTTGCCAACAATGGTAAAATGATGAAGCCTTACCTGGTCAACAGTATCCGGAACAATGGAGTGCTTTACAAACAATTTGAACCCACCATCCTGACGGATAATCTCTGCAAACCGGATGTGATCAAAGTAGCCCGTGAGTCGATGGAAATGGTGGTGACCGAAGGAACAGCGAAGCGGGTTTTAGCCGGATTACCTTTTGCCGTGGCTGGTAAAACAGGAACGGCGCACGTATCCGATGGTCCGATCAAATATGATCATGGAGTATACCAGGCCAGCTTTGTAGGTTATTTCCCGGCTGATCGTCCGCAATACACGGTCATTGTGGTGGTACGCACCAAGCCACATGCCGCCTCACACTTTGGAGGTACCGTGGCCGCCCCGGTGTTCCGCGAGATTGCCACCAAGCTGTATGCGATGTACGTGGATAAGAAAGACCCTTCCCAGTATGCGGTGAAGAAAGACAGCGCGGCTTATTTCTACGCCGGCTATACACCGGATATCAAAAATGTATACGATGTGCTGAAAGTGAAATATGCCGACTCTGCTTCAACCGGTAACTGGTCCATGGTGTATGCCGCCAACTACCAGCCCGTGGTTAAAGCCAGTTCGGTGAAAAAGAAAGTGATGCCCAATGTACGTGGCATGGGATTAAAAGATGCCTTGTACCTGCTGGAGAATATGGGTGTGAAAGTAACGGTAACGGGTAAGGGAAAAATTGCCGCGCAGTCCGTACCTCCGGGTACCGAACTGGCCAAAGGGGTAACCGTGTTGCTGGAATTAAGCTGAGAACAGTTAAACGATTAATATAACGGACGTGGAATTAAAGGATGTTTTATATAAAGTGCCGATCCGGGGTGTAGCCGGGGCCACTTCCGTTATCATCAATGACCTGCAGCTGGATTCAAGAAAAGTAAAACCCGGAGCTGCATTTATAGCAGTAAAAGGTGCCGCAGCAGATGGTCACCTGTTCATTGAAAAAGCGATAGAAAACGGGGCCGCCGTAGTGGTTTGTGAAGAATGGCCCGAACAACGGAATGAAGCCGTGGTATATGTGCAGGTGGAGAACAGTGCGGCGGCAGCGGGCTATATGGCTTGTAATTTTTACGGCCGGCCTTCAGAGAAAGTAAAACTGGTGGGTGTCACCGGTACCAATGGAAAAACGACGATCGCGACTTTATTATACAAGCTCTTTACAAGATTGGGATATAAAACAGGATTGCTCAGCACCGTGGAAAACAGGATAGGGGAAGAGATAGTGCCGGCCACGCATACCACACCGGATGCAATCAGCCTGAACTATTTGCTGAAGAGAATGGCGGAGGAAGGATGTGCGTATGTGTTTATGGAAACCAGCTCACATGCCATTCACCAGCACCGGGTAACCGGACTGACCTATGCCGGCGGACTGTTCAGCAATATCACGCATGATCACCTGGATTACCACAAAACGTTTGATGAGTATATCCGGGTAAAGAAAGCCTTTTTCGATTCATTGCCGGCCGGCGCCTTCGCCATCAGCAATGCGGATGATAAGAGAGGAATGGTGATGCTGCAGAACACGAACGCGAAGAAGTATTACTACAGCCTGAAAACGCTGGCCGACTTTAAAGGAAAGATCCTGGACAACAGCCTGAGCGGATTACAGATGACGGTCAATGATATCGAAGTGCATTTCCGGCTGATCGGGGAGTTCAATGCCTACAACCTGCTGGCTGTATATGGAGCGGCGGTTTGTATGGGTGAAGACAAACAGGAAGTACTGACCGCATTAAGTGAACTGACCGGGGCTGAAGGAAGATTTGATTACCTGGTTTCCGTTAATGACAAAGTGATCGCCATCGTGGATTATGCACACACGCCGGATGCCTTGCTGAATGTACTGGCCACGATTAAGAAACTGAGAAAAGGATTTGAACAGATCATTACCGTAGTAGGATGCGGGGGCGACCGGGATAAAACAAAAAGGCCGGTGATGGCGACCGTAGCCTGCGAACACAGCGACCGGGTGATTTTTACCAGTGATAATCCCCGGAGTGAAGCACCGGAGCAGATTATCCGGGATATGGAAGATGGATTAGCGCCAGCGTACAGACGAAAATATATCTCAATCACCGACAGGCGGGAAGCCATTAAAACGGCGCTCAGTCTGGCACAAAAAGAAGACATCGTACTGGTAGCAGGCAAGGGACATGAAAAATACCAGGAGATAAAAGGAGTGCGGAGTCACTTCGATGATAAAGAAGAAGTGGTGGAGTTTTTTAAACTGTTGAATAAGTAAACTAATAACCGGCAACGAACATGTTACATCATTTATTTGAATGGCTGAATAACCAGGGGATTGAGATCCCGGGCAGCCGGCTGTTTGGGTTCATCACCTTCCGGGTGCTGGCTGCCGTATTGCTTTCCTTATTCATCACGCTTGTTTATGGTAAAAAACTGATCCGCTTCCTCCAGAAAAAACAAATCAGCGAAAGTATCCGTGAAGAAGGACTGGCCGGGGAAGAAAGCAAAAAAGGTACCCCCACCATGGGCGGGATCATCATCATTATGGCGATCATCATCCCGACGCTCTTGCTGGCTGATCTGACCAATATTTATGTACAGGTGCTGCTGATCAGTACCGTTTGGTTGGGTATCATCGGATTTATCGATGACTACCTGAAACTGAAGAGTAAAAGAATGGCGCAGCAGAAAGGCGCTGATTATAAAAAATCAAATAAAGACGGACTCGCCGGCTGGTTCAAGATACTGGGTCAGGTCGGACTGGGAATCCTGGTAGGGGCCACGCTTTATTTCAACAGTGATGTGAAGATCTGGAGGGAATATGTTGGCAAAGTGCCGCCGTCAGATTCAACCGTGATGGAGAAAATAGTGAATGGCAAAGTGAAATATTTCGTAGAGACCAAGGCGCCTGTGACGACGATCCCTTTTGTAAAGAATCATGAGTTTAATTACTCTAAGCTCTTACCGGCTTCCATGCGTGATTACACATGGGTGCTCTATATCCTGATTGTAATATTCATTATCACCGCGGTATCCAATGGCGCCAATCTGACGGATGGTCTGGATGGTTTGGCCACGGGTACTTCGGCCCTGATTGGCACCCTGCTCGGCATCTTCGCTTATGCGAGCGGTAACCTGGTCTTTGCGGACTATCTGAATATCATGTATATCCCGAATCTCGGTGAGCTATCCATCTTCATCGCCGCGATGATCGGAGGCTGTGTCGGATTTCTCTGGTACAATTCCTACCCGGCACAGATGTTCATGGGTGATACGGGCAGCCTGACACTCGGTGGAATAATCGCCTCACTGGCCATCATTGTGCACAAGGAATTGCTGATCCCGATTTTCTGTGGCGTGTTCCTGGTCGAAGCCCTGAGTGTGATGTTGCAGGTGGGATACTTTAAATATACCAAGAAGAAATTTGGAGAAGGCCGCCGGATTTTCCTGAAAGCACCGCTGCATCACCACTACCAGGTAAAGAAATACCATGAAGTGAAAATTGTAACGAGGTTCTGGATTGTAACAGTTTTGCTGGTGGTACTGAGTATTGTAACGCTGAAACTGAGATAAATAGTACCAGTCTGTAGCGGGGAACAGGCTGGCGAAATATATAACCGAAAAACCCCGGAATCCAATCCCGAAGAAGACGATCATTCCGATCCGAGCGAATTGTTGTGCAGTTGTAGTAAAACCAATACTTGTGAAGAACCGTGTTCCGTACACTGAATTATTGTTATGGGAAAAAGAATGGTCATACTGGGTGGGGGAGAAAGCGGCGTAGGGGCTGCACTCCTTGCAAAGCAAAAAGGATATGACGTTTTCCTGTCCGATGGAAGTTCTTTGAAGAAAGAGTATCGTAACGAATTA
>JAKQJH010000078.1 GCA_029561255.1 Bacteroidota bacterium
AAAGACGCCATCCTGTTAAGTGCTTTTATGAAGAGTCCGGTTTTGTATGCAGTAGCCGTATTTACCGCCTTACTGACCGCGTTCTATATGTTCCGTTTGCTTATAATCACGTTTATGGGCAAATTCAGGGGTACAGATGAGCAGGCGCATCACCTGCATGAAAGTCCCCTGGCCATGACATTGCCGTTGATCATACTGGCAGTGTTATCCATTGTTGGCGGACTGGTTGGCATCCCGGAAGTGATCCGTGAGGGAGGCCATAAACTGAGTGCTTTCCTGGCCCCGGCGGTAAGTTCCATGCCACACGAACATCATTTATCACACAGTGACGAATACCTGCTGATGGGTATTTCCACCGGACTTGTATTGGCAACAATTCTTGCGGCTTTTATGGTTTACCGGAATTACCAGCGGAAAGACGCCACCGGATTCGCCAAAGTACTCGAGAACAAGTGGTACGTGGATGAATTATACGACCGCATCATTGTACAACCCCTGCATTGGTTAGGTGGGTTCCTGAAAGATATCTTCGACCTGAAAGTGGTGGATGGGTTAGTGAACGGAGCCGGCCGCCTGGTAAACTACGGCAGCCGTCAATTGAGGCTCCTGCAGAGCGGACAGGTAGGCAGTTATGTATTACTGATGGTGCTGAGTATGGTGTTGATTTTTGCAATTCAATTTTTTCTGAGAAAATAAATCCACCGCCAAAGGCGGGCTATTGATATGATCGCATTCTTACTGATACTGATTCCCCTGGCCACAGGGTTGCTTAGCTTCCTCATCCGGGAAGAAAAGACGGCAAAGGCATTTGCTTTTTTAGCCTCATTGGCCACGTTGGCTGTCTCCTTACTGGGCCTGACCCTGATGAATTCCGAAAGCAATCTGCAATTCAGCGCCCCATGGATGAGTTCGCTGGGCAGCAGTTTTGCGCTGAAGATTGACGGGATGGGACAGGTACTCTGCCTGCTGACCGCTATTGCGTATCCGCTTACCTTCCTGGGTACCTGGCAGGCATCCCCGAAAAATGCCAATCGCTTTTTTGGACTCATGCTGCTGGCGCAGGCCGGTATGATGGGCGTGTTCCTGGCCAATGACGCCTTGTTATTTTATTTCTGCTGGGAACTGGCATTAATTCCGATGTATTTTCTGGCCTCCCAGTGGGGTGGGGAAAAGCGGATCGCAGTCACCTTTAAATTCTTTGTGTATACCTTCCTGGGCTCCTTGCTGATGCTGATCGGTATTTTATACCTGCAATCACAGACGCCGGATCATTCATTTGGACTCAGTGCATTTTACAAACTGAAGATTCCGGCCAGTGATCAGCTATGGTTATTCTGGCTGTTCTTTGTGGCATTTGCGATCAAGATGCCCCTCTTTCCCTTCCACACCTGGCAGCCGGATACATATGAACAGGCGCCTACGGCAACCACGATGATCCTCAGCGGGGTCATGGTTAAAATGGGCCTGCTCGGCCTGATCCGCTGGCTGATGCCGGTATTACCGCTGGCTTCTTTCCAATGGGGTGATGTGGTGATGATCCTCGCAGTGATCGGAATCATTTATGCCTCGCTGGTGGCCATCCGTCAGGATGACCTGAAACGACTTATCGCATACTCCTCCATTGCACATATCAGCCTGATGGCGGCTGCTTTGTTTGCTGAAAACCTCAGTGGCACACAGGGCGTGATGATTCAACTATTCAATCACGGAGTTAATATCATTGGCCTCTGGATTATCGTGGAGATTATTGAACGCAGATATGGCACACGGAAAATATCTGAATTAGGCGGACTCGCCCAGCAGGCACCGGTTATGGCCATCTTCTTTGTGGTCATTGCCCTGGCGAATATAGCACTGCCGCTGACCAACGGATTTGCCGGTGAATTCCTTATGTTTAACGGGTTGTTGTCGGCACAATCCAACTTTAAAGTTGTCTTTACAGTACTCGCCGGACTGGGTATTATCCTGGCCGCTGTGTACACATTGAATATGATCCGTAAAACATTTTACGGGGAAGCCGTTAGCCTGAGGGTGCCGGTAACGGATCTGAAACTGAATGAGCAACTGGCGCTGGGGCTGATTGTGGTGATCATCCTTTGGCTGGGGATCTATCCGCAGTCCATGCTGGAGCTGACGGACAGTTTCTCCAAAGAATGGTTTAGTAAAATAGATGTTAGTTATTTATTCCGCAAGTAATAAGGAAACGATCGTATGAACGCATTAATAATTTCGGCTGTACTGGGAGTGGTGATGATGTTCAGTGGTATTCTGCTGAAGCAAAAATCGGCTATCCGTACAGTGGCCATTGCCGGCATCCTGGTGCTGCTGGGTATGAGTATTCTTGACCTGAAAGGGATTCAGCTTTTCTCCATTGATACCCGGGAGATGATCGTCTTTGATCATTTCGCCCTGGTCTTTAATACGGTCATCTTTGCCGTGGTGCTGCTTTATCTTTTATTATCGGCTCCGGACATGGAGAAGGTGGGCGTGAATTATGCGGAATATTTTGCCCTGATCTTCTTTATTCTTTGCGGGGCCACACTGGTAACTTCATTCAAATCCCTGCTTATTTTATTCCTGGGGATTGAAATTATTTCCATCCCGCTGTATATACTTACCGGCAGTGATAAACGCAACCTGAAAGGCAATGAAGCCGCCCTGAAATATTTTTTGCTGGGTTCCTTTTCAACCGGTCTCATGCTGATGGGGATCGCCCTGCTTTACGGAGCCAGGGCTTCGTTCAGTACTGTTATCAGTCCGGCCATCATACCACAGAATATGAGTTTGCTTTACACGGGTATGATCCTCCTCCTTTTTGCCATGGCTTTTAAAGTATCGGCGGCGCCTTTCCATTTCTGGACACCGGATGTGTACGACGGGGCTCCAACTGTTTTTACTTCCTTCATGGCAACAATCGTCAAAGTGGTGGTTTTCTTCGGCTTTATCCGGCTATTCGATGATATGTTTGAGCCCCAACAGGGTCAATGGAGACTCTGGGTGACGGTCATGACGGCGGTGACATTGTTTATCGGTAATATAACAGCCGTTTTCCAGCAGAGTGTAAAGCGGATGCTGGCTTATTCCAGTATTGCCCAGGCCGGTTTTATGTTGTTTGCTTTATATGCAATGAATGGGGATGGGAAAGAAGGGTTGATGCTTTATACAGTAGCTTACAGTGCGGCCACGATCGGCATCTTTGCCGTGCTGGCGCGCATGAGCGATTATACATTTGACGGATTTAATGGCCTTGCCAAATCACAACCCATGGTGGCAGCCACCCTTACTGTATTTTTATTATCCCTTGCAGGTATTCCACTGACAGCCGGCTTCATGGCTAAATTTTATATGCTGAAAGCCGCCCTGGGTACCCCCGGAAGTTTGTGGCTGGTGATCTTTGCCGTATTAATGGCGGCAGTCAGCGTTTATTATTATTTCAGGGTGATTCAGGCGATGTATTTTAAAGAACCCGGCGACACCCCGCATCCGGCATTTCCCTCCTTTTTCAAAGGGATGTTGCTGGTGTTGGCATTCCTGGTTATCCTGCTGGGGGTTTATCCTGAACTGCTTTTAGGCCGCCTGTACTTTTAACCGGGCTTCCATCCGGGCATTAACTATCTTTGAGGAGCGGGAACAGACAACCGATCTGCGCGATTATCATATATGAATTTCCGTGATGTATTCTCCCTGGCTTTTCGCACCGTCCGAGGTAATAAACTGAGGACAGGACTTACCGTTTCCATTATCGCATTCGGGATTATGGCACTGATAGGTATTATCACGGCTATACAGGCGATGAACCAGAAGTTTACAGAAAGCTTTTCTTCCATGGGGGCGAATGCGTTTACCATCCGTTTCAAAGAACGGAATATCCGTTTTGGCGGAGGCAACCGGAGTGAAATGAAGCTGAGTACCCGTGGCGGTCGTAAATCCCGGGTATCCAATCTCGATAAAAATATCACCAAGGACGAAGCTGAGCTTTTTGTACGGCGTTTTGATTTTCCCTCAATGAAAAGCATCTCCATTTTTTCCAACCGGAATAATATTGTTTCCCATGAGAACTTCAAGACCAGTCCCAATGTCCTGATGTTTGGCGGGGATGAGAATTACCTTGCATTGAATGGATTCAGTCTGCAATACGGACGCAATATGAACCGGATGGATGTGCAGACCGGCCGTAATGTTTGTATTCTGGGTTATGATGTGGCCAAACGCTTGTTCAAACAAGGGCCTGCAGGTGCGGTAAACGGGGTGGTGCGCATCAACAATATTCCGTTCCGTGTGCTGGGCGTATTGGAGAGTAAGGGCTCTTCTTTTGGGTTTAACCGGGATAATATTATCATTACTACATATACCAACGTAGACCGCAATTTTCCATCCGGCTTTTCATATGTGATTGCCGTAAAGGCCAATGACCTGATCAAGGTCAATGCCGCAATGGGAGAAGCCGAAGGTACATTCAGGGCGATCCGCAAACTCATGATTACAGAGGAGAGTAATTTTGTGCTCGACCGAAGTGACAGTGTGGCGGAAAAAGCCATGAACAGTCTTCGTTTCCTTACTATTTCGGCCACGGTAATCGGGCTGATCACCCTGATCGGTGCTGCCATTGGCCTGATGAATATAATGCTGGTATCTGTTTCGGAGCGGACCCGGGAAGTAGGCCTGGTCAAGGCAATCGGAGGGAAAAGCCAGATGGTCAGCCGTCAGTTTTTACTGGAAGCCATTATAATCAGCATGCTGGGGGCCATTTTCGGGATTATCCTGGGAATATTGGTCGGCAACAGCTTTTCGCTGGTACTCAATACCGGCTTTGTGGTGCCCTGGAACTGGGTGATTTACGGCATCGTGATCTGTACCCTGGTAGGTTTGCTGGCCGGTCTCTATCCGGCTTTAAAAGCGGGGCGCCTCAATCCCATCGAAGCGCTCCGGTATGAATAATCCCTTCAGGACCTATATCGCAAACGTTTTCTCTATGAATTTCCTGTAAATAATTTAGCAGGAAATGGTTCCGTATTAAAAAATCCTTAACTTGAAGCCCCTTCCCGAAAAAGCCGGGATGGCGGATTTTTTTATCAACTTTTTTCTTAGCATTGTGTCTCTGAAAGAGATGACTATTCTAACTTTTAAAAACTAAAAAACAAAGATCATGGCAGAGATTAAACCAACTGCAACAGCATCAGGTAAGGCAACCACAGTTCAGGCAAAGAAAAGCAGCAACGCCATTTCATGGATCGCACCTATTGTTTGTGTGCTCGCCGGTTATGCAATCTGGCGTTTTATGATGGGTAATGCCGCTTCATTTGAACAGCCGGATCCTGCCGGTGGATTCTGGCCCAGCCACAAAGGTCCCAAGGACGCATTCAGCCGTATTTATGAAGGTGGTATCATCGTTCCCCTGCTGATCGGTATGCTCCTGATGGTAATCGTGTTTTCCATTGAGCGTTTGCTGACAATCCGTAAGGCTCTCGGTAATGGTTCTATTGCTGATTTTATCCGCAAAGTACAATATCACCTGGCCAATAAGAATGTGGACGCTGCCCTGGCAGAGTGCGACAAACAGCGTGGTTCTGTAGGAAATGTAATGAAAGCAGGTCTCCGCCGTTATAAAGAAATGATTTCTGAAGGCAACCTGAATACGGAGCAGAAAGTAATCGCGATCCAGAAAGAAGTGGAAGAAGCCACGGCCCTGGAACTGCCGATGCTGCAGAAGAACCTGGTATTCCTTTCAACGATCACATCCGTTGGTACCCTGATCGCCCTCTTAGGAACGGTTATCGGTATGATCAAATCATTCTCAGCCCTCGGTAATGAAGGTGGTGGTAGTGCAGCCGGTGAACTGGCGATCGGTATCTCTGAGGCCCTGTATAATACCGCTCTCGGTATCGGTACATCTGCCCTGGCCCTGATCATGTATAACATCTTCACAACCAAGATCGACTCTATCACTTATGGCATTGATGAATCAGGTTTCACCCTGACTCAAAGCTTCGCTTCCCTGTATAAATAAGAAGCGCGGTTTTGATATGGAAAATGAATACTATTTCATCTAATTACTAAATTAAGTTTCATGCCAAGTGTTAAGATACCTAAAAAGAGTACGTTTACGGATATGACACCCTTCGTGGATGTGGCATTCCTTATCCTGTCCTTTTTCATTATGGCGACCAAGTTCAAACCGCAGGAGCCGGTAGAGATCACTACTCCGGGATCAGTTTTGTCACAAAAACTGCCTGAAAACAATGCCGTGCTGATTTCCATTGATTCGACAGACCGGGTTTACTTTACCATTCTATCAGAAAAAGATAAATCCAAGTTTGACGTAATCATTGCAGGGATCAATTCCTCCCAGAACCTGGGTTTAAGCCCTTCGGAAATGGCAAACTTCAAGAAGACTTTTGCAGTAGGTGTTCCTTTTGCCGGGTTAAAGCAATTACTGGCAACGGATGCAAAGGATCAGCCAAAGCTGAAAGTACCGGGTATTCCTGTACTGGACACCCTGAACAATCAGCTGTTCTGGTGGATTCGTGAAGCAAAGTCTGCTTTCCGTGGTGAAAAACTGAATTACCTGATCAAAGGGGATGGAGCATCAAAATATCCAACCTTTGAAGCGGTGATTTCTGCCCTGAAAAAGAACGAGGAGTTTAAATACAATCTGGTTACCGCGCTGGATGAGATTCCGGCTGGTACAGAATTGTACCGGAGGGAAGCCGCCGGTGAAAAAGATTTAAAGAAATAATTTTTAAAACCAATTCATTATGGCAAGTATAGAAGAAGGTGGCGATGGTGGCCACAAAAAAGGTCCAGGGGTGAAAAAAGCCAAAAAGCTTTCGACCCGTGTGGATATGACGCCAATGGTGGATCTCGGGTTCCTGCTGATTACGTTCTTCGTATTCACGGCAACCATGAGCACCCCTACGACGCTCGACCTCAATATGCCTAAGGATGTGAAGGATGTAAAAGAGCAGACCGAGGTAAAAGAATCCTCTGTACTCAGCATCATGCTGGGTAATAATGATGTGATCTATTATTATGAAGGTAAACTGAAAGAAGATGGAAGCAACTTCAAGACAGCTACCTACAAAACAATCCGTGACATCATTGTAAACAAAAAGAAAGAGGTGATTTCCCGTTATGTTCGTGATCCGGAATGTGAGGCAAAAGCAAAAGCGGAAGGAAAACCGATCAGCAACTGCGCGGACAAGGATTTTGTGGTGATCATTAAACCCAGTTCAGAAGCTACCTACAAAAACACGGTGGATATGCTGGATGAAA
>JAKQJH010000092.1 GCA_029561255.1 Bacteroidota bacterium
TGGACTTATGTGGAAGCCACACAGACTATAGGGTCGGATGTGAAAACGCTCCGGCTGGACAAACAGTAATCTTATATATCCAATCCCCCTTGTTAAACTAAAATTCCCTGATTATGTCTGATTGAGTTGGGAGAAAAGTCATTTTTCTTCCGCCAAAAAGAAATAATCACTTCAAAAACTATTCTGGGAATAGTTTTTGTAAGTAATTAATTCCCAAAATATTAAACCAGCTCCCTGTTGAAGCGACTTATAAGCCATATCCATTCCGGCCGATTCCTGCTGCTTTGCCTGTTCTTTTATAGTTCAGTGGCCAATGCGCAGCCGGTTGCTAATTTCACCGCTTCCCCCCTGGCCGGCTGTTCACCCCTGATTGTCAATTTTCAGGATCTATCCACCGGCACTCCTACCAACTGGCTCTGGAATTTTGGAAATGGGAATACATCGACGTTACAGAACCCTATTGCGTCCTATTTTACACCGGGGACTTACACTATTACCCTTACGGTAACGAATGCCGGCGGTTCAAATACCCTGGTCCGTACTAATTATATCACTGTTTACGAGCCCCCGACGGTTGATTTTTCCGCCAGTATCACTACGGGTTGTTTCCCCTTACGGGTACAACTGACCGATCTTTCCACCGCAGGAGTAGGGAATACCAATGTCAGCTGGGACTGGGATTTCGGGAACGGGCAGACTTCAAATCTTCAGAATCCGGTGGTCACTTATACCACAGCGGGCATTTTTAATGTGACGCTCCGGGTTACCAACGATAAAGGTTGTGTGCGCACTCTCAGCCGCCCGGCATTTATTAATGTTACCCCGGGTGTCCGCTCCTTATTCACGCATACCGTACCCACTGTATGCAGTGCCCCTGCCACCATTGACTTTACCAATAATTCCACGGGCCCTCCTGTCTTAAGCTACTTGTGGGATTTCGGAGATGGTAATACATCCACCGCACAAAATCCTTCCCATACATACGTTACGAATGGAACGTACACCGCCACCCTGATTACTTTCAGTTCGGCTGGCTGCCAGGATACCCTTCGCAGTAACCCGATCGTTGTTGGAGGAATCACCACCAGTTTTTCGGGTCCGGTTTCCGGCTGTGTAAATGAACAACTGAGTTTTACCGTTACCTCCAACCCGGTGCCGAATATTTCCAACTGGACATTCGGGGATGGGGCTACCGGTGTAGGGTTGAACGTAACGCATAGCTATGCCGCGGCCGGTGTGTATCCGATAAAACTTTACAACACGTATACAAATTGTGTGGATTCCTTTATTCAGAATATCACAATTAACCCGCTGCCTGTAGTCGATTTCACCGCGCCGGTAACCGTGAGCTGCCAGCCTCCACTGACGGTCAATTTCCAGGACCTGACTACCGGGGGAGCAACTGCCTGGCAATGGGATTTCGGGGATGGGAATACGTCCGCCGTGCAAAATCCTTCTCACACTTATACCAGTTACGGCAACTTCACCGTCACCCTGATTGCCACCAATGGATTCGGCTGTACAGATACTATAGTCAAGCCCGGTTTTATCCGGATCCGCCGGGCATTGATGTCGGTAACCGGTTTGCCTGAAAGGGGATGTATCCCTTATACCATCACGCCGGTGCCGGTGATAAATTCACTGGATGCAGTGACTTCCTGGGAATGGGATTTCGGGGACGGAGGTACTGCTTTTGTACAGAATCCCTCACACACTTATACGGTTCAAGGCACTTATACAGTAAAACTGATTATCACCACCAGCAGCGGCTGCCGGGACACTTTAACCCTCAATTCCGCGGTACAGGTTGGGTCCAAGCCAATGGCCAATTTCAGCGCCACCCCCAACCCGGTATGCGCCCGTCAGCCCGTTCAGTTTACCGACCTGTCTGTTCCGGCTGATGAATGGCTATGGGATTTTGGCGATGGATCAACCAGTATTCTGCAAAACCCGATACACAATTTTAATGATACCGGTTATTTCGACATTACCCTGATTGCCTATAATAACGGATGCCCGGATACGATAGTTTTCACGGATTATATCTATGTGCTTCCCCCGATCGCACGGGTTATAATCGGACCTGACTGCAATAACCGTTTACGTTTTTCCTTTATTGATTTTTCCGTCGGGGCTCTTACCTGGGAATGGGATTTCGGGGATGGCAGTCCGTTTGACAACACACAAAACCCGGTACATACTTATCCCGCATTAGGCAACTACTCCGTCCGGTTGGTTGTAACGAATGGTGGTTGTGCAGATACAACAGTCGTTCCTGTTTACGCCATCGATGAACGGGCAGATTTTACTGCCAGCCAGACGACGCTTTGCAAAATCGGTACAGTCACCTTCAATACCCTGAATGTTAATCCGGCCAATATCACTTCCTATGCATGGAATTTCGGGGATGGTAATTCAACGACCACCAGCACCCCCTTCGTTACCCATACCTATACCAACGTGGGCACTTATTCAGTCAGCCTAACCATCACCGACCTGAATGGCTGTACCAGTACGGTTATAAAAACGAATTATATCCGTATCAACGGACCCACGGCTAATTTCATCGCAGGCAATGCATCCGGTTGTACCGGGCTGGTTGCCACGTTTACGGATCAATCCACCACCGATGGACAGAATGCCATCACCAACTGGTTCTGGGATTTTGGTGATGGCAATACACAGAATTACACGGCCCCACCCTTCCAGCACACTTATAATTCAGTTGGATCATTCAATGTAAAACTGATAGTAACTGATGCGGCCGGTTGCCGGGACAGTCTTACGCTAATCAGTAACGTAACCACTTCTGATCCTACACCGGACTTTGTGGTCGACACCCTTTCCTGTCCGGGTGCTGTGCTTACGTTTACGAATAACTCCTTACCTGCCGGCGTCAGCAGTGCATGGGATTTTGGAGATGGTAATACTTCAATCGTAACCAGTCCTACTCACAGCTATGCGGCTACGGGTCTTTATACGGTGAAACTGGTCATCCGCGATGCCTTAGGTTGTTCGGATTCGCTCATACGGACTAACTATATCCGGGTAGCCCTGCCCGTAGCTGACTTCACTATGAGTGACTCTGTCACTTCCTGTACACCACTGGAAATACAGTTCACGAATACGTCCACTTTTTACAGTTCAGTCAGCTGGAATTTCGGCACCGGACAAGGCATATCCACCCTCAACAACCCGATTCACTTCTTTTCTTCTCCTGGCATATACCCGGTGAAACTGATAGTTACCAGTCCGGGGGGCTGCCTTGATTCCATTATAAAGACAGTCCGTGTATTTGATACAGCCGGTTCACGGATTAACTATACTCCTATCGGTGGCTGCAAACCGCTTTCTATTGCCATGTCTGCGATTACTGCAGGCCCGATGGTTTCTTATTTCTGGGACTTCGGAGATGGCAATACCTTAACCACCACCACCCCCAGTGCTAACCATATTTATACCTCATTCGGCAGCTTTGTGCCGAGGGTGATTTTGGAAGATCCTTCCGGCTGTATTATTCCTTTGCAGGGGGCAGACACGTTGCTGGTTTCCGGTGCTACTGCCAACTTCGGAGTGGATACCTCTTTCTTCTGTGATTATGGTACCGTCAATTTTATTGACTCCACCACGTTCAATGATCCGATTGTCCAGTATAGCTGGGATTTTGGAGATGGCGGGACATCAAACCTGCAACAACCTTCACACTTGTATAATACGCAGGGTATATATAATGTGCAATTAGCCGTGCAGACCCAGGGCGGTTGCCGGGATACCATTATGAAACCCGCTGTGGTGAAAGTGATCAACCGTCCGCTGATCGATATTAATGGGGACACGGTCATTTGCATCAACAATTCAATACTGCATACTGGTGTTTTCCTTCGGACAGATACTTCAGCCGTCAGCTGGGAATGGACTTTCCCGAACGGGGTGACTTATAATGTACAGAACCCGCCATTGCAACTTTACAATGTAGCCGGTACATTCAACATTACCGCCTATGCCACCAACAGCAGCGGATGTAAGGATACCACCCGCCAGACCATTCTGGTGAATCCCTTGCCCACGGTGACGATGCCCGGTCAACTCACCATTAATGCCGGCTTCCCGGTTACCATACCTGCTGTCTATTCACCCAATACCCTCAGCTGGATCTGGTCGCCGGCAATCGGCCTCAGTTGTGCCAATTGTCCAACACCATCAGCTGTACCAAAGATCAATACTTTCTACCAGGTCTATTTTACCGATGCCAATAATTGCAGCAATACCGGCAGTATACAGATCAATGTATTATGCGGGAAGGGCAACCTTTATATTCCCAATACGTTTTCACCCAACGGGGATGGCAGCAATGATTTCTTTTACCCACGTGGCACGGGCCTTGAGCGGGTGAAATTCCTCCGCATTTTCAACCGCTGGGGTGAAGTGGTTTTTGAGAAAAAGGATTTCCCGGTTAATAATGCGGCATCCGGTTGGGATGGGCGTTTCAAAGGACAAAAGCCAAAAGCAGATGTCTATATTTTCCAGGCAGAAGTCTTTTGTGAAAATGGAGAACTGATTCAATTAAATGGAAATATTGCGCTGATTCTATAATAAAATGTATCTACGAAGAATAAAACATATCCTGTTTTTTGTAATGGCCAGCGGCTGGTATACGGCTCCCTGTGCACAGGATATCCATTTTTCCCAATTCTTCGAAGCACCACTCTGGCGTAACCCTTCTTTGGCCGGCATTTTTACAGGCGATCTCCGGGTACAGGCTGTGTACAGGGATCAGTGGAACAGTGTGACCGATGCCTACCGTACCGGATCAGTGAACGCGGAATACAAAATGCCTGTGGGCAAACTGAATGATTTCGTCACCATCGGACTGCAGGCGTTGTATGACCGGGCGGGCACTATTGGCTGGACTTCCACCCATTTACTCCCTGCTTTGAATTATCATAAATCTCTCAGTGCCGATAAAAACCGCTACCTGTCGCTTGGTTTTATGGGAGGTCTGGTACAACGACGGTTCGATCCTTCCAAGATGACCACTAACAGTCAGTATGATAACGGGGGCCTGGGCGAAAACCTGCTCAATACCCAATACAGTTACGCGGACGGAAGTGTGGGCATGAGTTATAATTCAGATATTAAAGATCAGCCTGCTAATAATTTTTATATCGGGGCGGCCTATCATCACTTTAACCGGCCGAGAAATTCCTTTTACCGGAATAACACAATCGAACTTCATCCCAAATGGGTATTTTCTGGTGGCTTAAGAATGGGTGTGGCTGATTATGCCTTTATCACCTTGCAGGCCGACCATTCCCGCCAGGGCGGTTTCAGTGAAACCATGGGTGGGGTGTTGTATGGATTGAAACTGGGGGAGGATCCGGATAACCCCGCCTATATTATTCATGCCGGTGGTTTCCTCCGTTGGAATGATGCCCTGGTACCGGTGATCAAACTGGATTATGCGCCTTTCTCCGTCGCCCTCAGCTATGACGTAAATATCTCCAAACTAAAACCCTCCAGTTATGGCCGGGGCGGATTTGAAATGTCCGTCTCCTATATCGGCTTTCTCAAACGCAACGAAGGCTACCTGCTTTGCCCGAAATTTTAAAAACAGGATTGTCCGGGCGAACCTTCCAGCCATAAATTTGTTTCTATCTCAACTTAAACAAATTCAAGTATGGCTATTACTATCGGACAAGTTGCTCCTGACTTTACTTTATTTGACAGTGAAAAGAAACCGGTTACCCTTTCGGGTTTGAAAGGCAAAAATGTACTCCTTTTATTCTTCCCCCAGGCCTTTACCAGTGTGTGTACCAAAGAGCTCTGCGGCGTTCGGGATAATATAACCCGATACCAATCGGTGAATGCCAGTGTTTTTGGTCTTTCTGTTGATTCGGTATTTACCCTGGGTAAATACAAGGAAGAACAGCAGTTTAATTTCCCCCTGCTGAGTGACTTTAATAAAGAAGTATCCGCGGCGTATGACACTATTTATCAGGACTGGATCCTGAATATGCGCGGTGTATCTAAAAGATCTGCCTTTGTAATCGATAAAGAGGGGATTGTCCGTTATGCAGAAGTACTGGAAAGTGCAGGGGATGTTCCGGATTTTGACAAGATCAATTCCGTGCTGGACAACTTAGGCTAAAATTAAGTTAAAATTTGCCTGCTACGCCTTGTAATTCAATGATTTACAAGGCGTAGTTTTGACTAGTAGTTTTACTATTCCTTTTTCAAAAAAAGGGGTTACATTTAGGATAATAAAAGTAATTTTGTTTCGTTGAAAAGACTTTTACCCATATTATTCTTATTGATACTCACCACCCTTCAATCTGAGGGTCAGACATCCCGGACTAATCCGGGGGATGGAGATCGTATAGTTAAGTTATACCCGAATCCGGCTACCGCTTATATTACGTTTGATCTTCAGGCTAATTTCAAAAAAGGACTTTCTGTGCAGATTTATAACGGAGTATTAGGCAAGAAAATGTATGAATCACAGATCAGTCAGGACAAGTTCACTGTTAACCTGAATGATTATACCCGTGGAATTTATATTTACCATCTCGTGGATGCCACCGGCAAAATCATTGAGTCTGGCAAATTCCAGGTATCCCGTTAATTTTCCCCAATTTATTTTAATGGATTACAGTACCTGAACGATCAGGAACTTGAGGTAATTCGTGTTTTCCATCCCCCAGATAATCGGGTGATCGGACGCTTGTGACTGGAAAGTTACCTGCCTGATACGACGGCGGGCATCCTTTGCCGCCATTTCAATAGTCTGTAAAAAGAGTTCAGGATGCACCAGGTTTGTACAGGAAGAAGTAACGAGGAATCCACCGGGTCTCACCAGTTTCATCCCACGAAGGTTGATTTCTTTATAACCGGTAATGGCTTTCTGAATGGTTTCACGGCTCTTGGTAAAAGCCGGCGGATCCAGCATCACCACATCGTATTGACGTCCATCCTTTCCCCATTGTTTCAGCACATCAAAGGCATTGGCAGCTTCAAAGCGGCAACGGTCCTGTACCCCGTTCAGCTCGGCATTCCGGTTGGCCTGCGTCACCGCATTGGCTGAAATATCGAGTCCCAATACCGATTTTGCCCCATAATGAGCTGCATGGATTTCAAAAGTGCCGGTATAAGTAAAGGCTCCCAAAACCTCTGCATCTTTCACGATATGCCGGATAGCCCGGCGGTTATCCTGCTGGTCCAGAAAATAACCGGTCTTTTGTCCGTTTTCTATATCCACATGAAAACGAAGTCCGTTCTCATTGATAATAATATTGGTATCGAAAGGAGCGGACAGAAATCCTTTCAGCTGAGGCAATCCTTCCAGTTCCCGGACAGGCACATCATTGCGTTCATAAATTCCTTTGGGTTGAAAGACCGTATTCAGGGCTTTCACCAGGGCGGGCTTCCAGACATCAATCCCGAGTGCCAGGGTCTGGATCACAAAATAATCGTTGAACTTATCGATGATCAGCTGGGGCAATGAATCGGCTTCCCCGAAAACAAGGCGGCAGTTTTCTGTATACCCGATTTTTTTCCGGTATTCCCAGCATTGACGGATCCGTTCAATAAAGTATTCCTCATTAATCGTATCGGATTTACTCCGGGACAGTAATCTTACCAGGATTTGTGATTTGGGATTGATATATCCTTTTCCGACAAACTTCTTATCGTGCGTGAATAATTCCACGATATCCCCTCCTTCCACTTCACCATCAATCTTCTCCACTTCGTTCGCAAAAACCCAGGGATGACCGTTGACCACCCGGGGAGATATCTTTCGCTTGAGGTATACACTGCTCATAAGGCGGCGAAGATAATGGAAAGCCGGTTATGGCGGCAGTCAGTCTGAAGGCAACTCTGCCAGCACAAGATCCGAACTAGCTGATTTTCAGTAACTGGGACCTGGGTATACAGGTCATTTTGTCCCAAATATCGGGTTGGCAATATAATTGACAATCGTACCTTTGCACACAATTTGTAAAAAATGGCAGAAGAGATTAAAGAACCGCAAACTACTGAACCGGGACAACCGGCCGGCATGGACATCAATGCTGACGAAACCCAGTCAGGAACCACCCACCTGAATGAACCGGTGGCCCAGGAAAACGAGTTGGAGCAGCTCAAAGCGGAACTGGCAGAAGCCAATGATAAATACCTCCGCAAGGTTGCTGAGTTTGAAAACTACAAACGCCGTACGGCCAAAGAACGGATCGAACTTATGCAGACGGCCGGAAGGGATGTGATCACCGACCTGCTGGATGTACTGGATGATTGTGACCGGGCCCAGAAACAACTGGAAAACAATGCTGATGTAGCTACCCAGAAAGCGGGCGTTATGCTGGTGTTCAATAAACTCCGGAATTCACTGCAGTCGAAAGGATTGAAAGCCATGCAAACAGTACATACTGAATTTGATGCCGACCTGCATGAAGCCATTACGGAGATCCCGGCACCTGCGGAAGAATTAAAAGGTAAAGTGATCGACGAAGTGATAAAAGGATATTACCTTAATGACAAAATCATCCGCCATGCGAAAGTGGTGGTGGGAAAATAAATGAACTATTAACGGATCAATCAAGCAAATGTCCAAAAGAGATTTTTACGAAATACTAGGCGTCAGCAAAACGGCCACCACGGATGAAATCAAGAAAGCGTACCGGAAGGTGGCCATGCAGTTTCACCCGGACCGTAATCCCGGTGATAAAGCGGCGGAGGAAAAATTCAAGGAAGCCGCTGAAGCCTATGAGGTATTAAGCGATGCAGATAAAAAAGCCCAGTATGACCGTTACGGACATGCCGGCGTGAGTGGCAACGGTCGTGGTGGATTCAGTGGCAGCGGCGGAATGAACATGGATGATATCTTCAGCCAGTTTGGGGATATTTTCGGAGAAGACATGTTTGGTAATTTCTTTGGGGGTGGCGGACAACGGGGTGGAGCCAGGGGCGGACAACGCAACCGGGGTGTAAGAGGAAGTAACCTCCGGGTTAAACTGAAACTCACCTATGAAGAAATTGCAAAGGGCGTAACCAAGAACATCAAAGTAAAAAAACATGTACCCTGTACCACCTGCAATGGCAGTGGGGCAAAAGATAAAGGCAGTGTGCAGAGTTGTGGCACTTGCGGCGGAAGTGGCCAGGTTCGACGGGTACAAAATACTTTTCTGGGTCAGATGCAGACCGTCACCACTTGTCCTACCTGTAACGGCGAAGGAACCACGATCACCGCTAAATGCGGATCCTGTAAAGGAGAAGGACGGGTGTATGGGGAAGAGACGGTCAGTATTGATATACCGGCAGGTGTGCAGGAAGGCATGCAGATGAATGTATCCGGTAAAGGAAATGCGGGAGAGCGTGGCGGTATGCCGGGCGACCTGATAATCCTGATTGAAGAAGAACCGCATAAGGAATTATACCGCGAAGGACTGAATGTGGCTTATGAATTGCATCTCTCTTTCACTGATGCGGTTTTTGGTACGCAGGTGGAAGTGCCCACTATTGATGGCCGCGCCAAGATTAAAATTCCTGCCGGCACCCAGAGTGGTAAAATTTTCCGCCTGAAAGGAAAGGGATTCCCGGCCGTCAATTCCTACGAAAAAGGAGACCAACTGATCCAGGTGAGTGTTTGGACCCCACAACAACTGAGTGCAGAAGAGAAAGCTATATTGGAAAAATTAGGCCACTCCCCGAATTTCAAACCACATCCCGAGAAGAGTGACAAGAATTTTTTTGATAAGATCAAGGAAATGTTCTCGTAACTAAATTCCAAGAACCAAAGATGCCAAGACGCCAAAGAATAATCAAATAACAAAATTCAAATAAGTATCAAACTAAAATAACCAAACCTCCTAAGAAGGTTTGGTTATTTTGTATTGGCTGTTGACTGCCAACTGCCTACTGTCTACTGCCTACTGACTCTTCCTCTTCTTTCCCTTCATATACAAGTTCCTCGCCATTATCGTAAGGTTCACAAATTCTTTCTGTAACAGATCAGCATCACCGGCAGAAGCCTGTGCCATTTCAACCATATCATTCCAGGTCCTGTTTTTTACAAAGGGAGAGTTGCGTAGCATTGAACCGAACTGGGCTACAGCAGCGGAGAAGTGATAACATTTTTCCAGCTTTTCATAAGCCCTGTAATCGAAATTGCTTTTCCGGTCAAAGTAACGATGGGTGGTATCGCCCGGATGACGGTATTGCAGGCGGATATTCGCAAACTGTCCGGAATAGATACTGTCTCTGATAGCTCCACGGCTGAGTTCGGTGGGTTCAATTTCAAACATCGCGATCATGGAAAACCCGGAACCGATCTCCCCTCCTTCCACCACGGAGCTGGCATCCCGCAAGGCTCCCACTTTATTATCAAACCCGATCAGCCGGTATTCCTTCACATACTCCGGATTGAATTCCACATTCATATATACATCATCGGCTACGGAATAAAGGGTCTGGGTGAACTCCTTCAGTAATACTTTTTCCGCTTCTTTGAAATTATCGAGATACGCGAAGTTGCCATTCCCTTTTTCGGCAAGCAACTGGATTTTCGAGTCTTTATAATTACCCATACCCACACCCAGGCAGGTCAGGTATACTCCCGACTCCCGCTGGGCACTGATCATTTCGTCGAGCTCAGATTCTGTTTTCAACCCCACATTAAAATCCCCATCGGTGGCCAGGATCACCCGGTTATTGCCTCCCTGGATAAAATGCCGTCTTGCCTGTGTATAGGCAAGCCGTATACCTGCTTCTCCGGGAGTCGAACCACCAGGCGTCAGTTCATCAATGGCTTTAATAATTTTTTCTTTTTCTGCCCCGCTGGTGGTTTCCAGCATTACCCCGGTCACCCCGCCATAGACTACAATTGACACCGAGTCCTTGTTGCGCAGGTTATTTACCAGCAGGCGGAAGGCGGATTGAAGTAAGGGTAAGCGGTTGGGCATATCCATGGAGCCGGACACATCGATCAGGAAAACGAGATTGCTGGGAGGCAGGGTATCGAGGTTCAGTTTCCGGGAAGAAAGGTTGATATAATATAATTGATTGCCGGGATTCCAGGGACAGGCAGTCAGGGTGGGTTTAATATAAAAAAGATCATCCCCGGCAGGTGGATAATAATCGAGGTTGAAATAATTGAGCATCTCCTCAATACGTACGGCATCAGGAGGCACGATGGAATTCATGGTAATAAAGCGGCGGATATTGCTGTAAGAAGCCCGGTCTACATTGAGTGACATACCGGTACTCGGAAACTGCCGGGCAATCAGGAAACGGTTTTCCAGTAAGCTGGCATAACTCTCATCACCGGCAAACCATTTTTTTTGTTCCTCTCTTCCAAGATCCTTGGTAAAGGAAGAAAGACGATCCTTGAACCGGTTACTGGCAGAAGCCGGGGCCGGCTTTAATTTGACCCGAATATAATTATCTGCATTCACCAGCATTTTCTCGGGATGATAGCCATCCAGCATAAAACTGAATGTATCCAGCTGGCTATGGGCCAGGATACCAAATGTACCTGAAGCTCCACTACGAAATACATAACCTGTTTTGAACTGTTTAATAACTACATTTTGCAGCACATTACCCGCTTCATCCTTCACTTCCCCCCGCACATAAAACTGCTGAGCAGCGAGTGAGTGGCCCAGGAACAAAAGGATTAATATATGGCAAGTGGTCTTCAACCGGTTAGTATATCTTATAAATTACTAAATAGACGGCAATATGACCGATAAATCATACCACCTGGTAAATCTCTTTCAGGTTACGTCCCAATCCATCATAATCGAGCCCATATCCTACTACAAATTTATCAGGGATCACAAAGCCTACATAATCGGGATGCAGCGGAAAAACGGTCGCATCTGACTTATGTAACAAAGTGGCGATCCGTAAGGATTTGGGTTGCTGGTGTCCCAGCTTGGGTAAAAAATTATGCAGGGTCTTCCCCGTATCCACGATGTCCTCTACAATGATCACTTCCTTTCCAAACAAATCATCTTCGAGTCCGATGGAGGTTACCACATTCCCGGAAGACTTCATTCCTTTATAGGATGCCAGTTTGATAAAACAGATCTCGGCTTCAATGGTCAGGTTTTTAAAGAGATCAGCGGCAAACATGAAAGAACCATTGAGGATGGCAATGAACAGCGGACGTTTCCCGGCATAATCGGTATTAATCTGGTCCGCCAGTTCTTTGACCCGTTGCTGAATAGTTTCTGCGGAAAGATAGATATCGAACGTTTTATCGTGGACTTTGATAAGGGACATAGCGTTAGAAAGGTTTAGGTGTTTAGTCGTTTAGACGTTTAGTGGTTTAGTTGGTGGAATAGAGACTGTAGTTTTCGCGGATGACGAGTTTGGGCATAGCGCCGGCTTTTTTACGGAGACTGAGTTTTTCGCCGGGAGCGGGACGATCATCCGGACCGAGGAAATTTAATTCGCGCAGACTTTCCAGCCGTATCCCTTGTTTCTGGGCGATATCATATACTGATTCATCCGGCATCACCTTATGAAATTCATCCAGACCGGTCTTTCTTTTCCGTTGTAAAAAAATAAGCTGATCCCTGGCTAATGCCTCGGTGACCGGCAGTTCATTGAAATCGAATATACGGGCCAGCGGAATATTGTATTGCTGTGCCAGGGAGAGAAAGGAAACCCCCTTCTTTACAAATACGACCCTGGTTTCATTGATCCTGAATTCACCTTTCGGGTAATTCACTGCCACCACCGGAGCTTCTGTTGTTTCCGGTTCCCTTTCCGGAACCTTCACCTTCCCTGTTTCTGTTTCATAGGTTTTCTCCGCTTCCGTATCAATGACCGGCGTTTTCCCCAGTGCCAGCAGGGTATAGTTCTGCAGATTATAATCTTCAATCAGTTTGATCAGCACCAGTGGATAACGTGGATTGGTGGCATAGCCTGCCTTCTTTAATCCATTGGCCCAGCCGGCATAATCAGTGGGATCGAGCTGAAACAAACTGGCATAGCGCTGACTGTTTTTTAAGAAATTGGAATGGTCCCGGTATGAGTCTTCAGCGGAAGGGTACTTGCGGAAACACTCACCCCGAGCATCATCATCATGGGAAACCGATTCACCGGTCCAGCCGGTCTTGCATTTTATACCGAAATGATTATTTGATTTCAGTACCAGTTTGCTGGTACCCGCCATGGTTTCATGAATACCCTGCGCCAGTTTAATAGCCGCCGGCACCCCGGTTCTTTTCATTTCGGCCATCGCCAGTTCCTTATACGTGCTGACATAATTGAGAACTGTCTCATTCTGTTGCGCACCACTCTTTATTGCGATTAAAACTATGGTCAAATAGAATATCGCTGATTTCCGTAACATCATTCCAACTGATTATAATTTCCGGATCAGGTATAACCCGTCCCGGACCGTGAGTATTGATTTTTCAATATCCGTACGTTGCCGGATAAATTCATTAAAGGCCTGAATGCCTTTGGCACTTTTCCCCTTCACTGGTTCCTCCAGCACCTGTCCATGAAACAACACATTATCTGCTAAAATAAAGCCGTTTTTCCTTAACCGGGGAAAAACAAGGTTAAAATAATCGATATAGGCTGGTTTATCGGCATCAATAAAGACCAGGTCCCAGGTCTCAGACAGACCTGGAATGACATCTAACGCATTACCCGTGTGTGATATTATCTGGCCGGACCGGGGCGAACGGTCAAACCAGCCTCTGGCCAGCATGGAATCGGCCTCCCGGAGTTCAATGGTATGCAGGCGCCCTTCCGGGGTCAGTCCTTTGGCCAGACAGAGAGCACTATAGCCGGTAAATGTGCCGATCTCCAGGATAGCACTGGGCCGAAGCATGAAACTGATCATTTCAAGGAATTTCCCCTGGACCTTCCCACTGAGCATGATGGATTCGGAATGACGGGTGCGGGTATATTCAGCCACTTCCTGAAGCAGGCTGTCTTCAGGTGAAGTATAGGTGTCCGCATAGGCTTCCGCCAACGGGTTGATCAGATCCATCCTGCCGGTTTTTTGCAAAGATAAACTTATACGGCCAGCAGACTACCTTCTGAAGGTGACCCTTTTCTTGAAATCAGCCAGAGACCACAGAAAGTAAAGATGCCATTTATAAGGATCAGCTCATTCCCGATCTTATACCCGTTAAAGGTACTGGCCGACCATTCCGTCAGCAGGGGTAAACTGATATGCAGCTTGGCTTCATACCAGGCCGGGTTGCTGAGCATATCTACACCAAGTGCCAATAACGGTGCGGCTATACAAGCCACCCAGATCAGTTTGTCGTTGAGCTTTCGCCGGGTAAGAATACCAAAAGAGAAGAGTCCCAGCAAAGGCCCATATGTGATACCGGCAAACTTGAGGATAAAGTCGATGATCAGTTTATCGTTGATCCACTTGAATAAAAGGACCATAAGAAAAAAGATAGCGGCAAACGTGAAATGCACTTTCAACCTTGTACGCTTCTTTCCCTTTTCAGTGCCTTGTTGTTTATTAATACCCAGGATATCGATACAATAACAGGAGGTCAGGGAAGTGATGGCTCCGTCCACACTCGGGAATAAGGCGGAGATGATGGCGATGATAAAGATCACCCCTATAACCCCGCTGAAGGTATCACTCAAAGCAATAGTTGGGAATAAATCATCAGGTGGTACATTGATGCCATTCTTCGCAGCGTAGAGATAAAGCACGCCCCCCAGCACGAGGAAGAGCAGGTTAACAAACATCAGTACCGCGGTGAAGGTCATTATATTTTTCTGTGAATCTTTCAGGGTCTTCACACTGATATTTTTCTGCATCATTTCCTGGTCGAGTCCGGTCATGGCAATGGCGATAAACATCCCTCCCACAATATGTTTGATCGCAAAGGAGCCGGAGTTGACATCCCAGTTAAAGATTTTTGTATAGCCTTTGTCGGCCATCAGGGTCAGGGCGCCGCCAAAATCAGTGCCCAGGGCTTTTACAATCACCACGATACAGACCACCAGACCCACCAGCATACCGGTGGTCTGGAGCGTATCGGTATAAATAATGGTCTTCACCCCGCCTTCAAAAGTATAGAGCAGGATGAGCACCAGTATTACCAGCGCGGTGGCTTCAAATGGAATACCCAGTTTATTAAATATAAAAATCTGCAGTACACTGATCACCAGGTAGAGCCGGGCGGTGGCACCTACCGTACGGGAAAGTATAAAGAAGAAAGCACCGGCCTTATGGGCATTGATGCCAAAGCGTTTTTCGAGGTAAGTGTAGATACTGGTCAGGTTCATCCGGTAATACAACGGAATCAGCACAAAGGCGATCACCATATACCCCAGCAGGTAGCCCAGTACGATCTGGTAATAATAAAAATTGCCGGTTCCAACCCCACCAGGTACACTCACAAACGTAACCCCGGACAGTGATGTACCGATCATACCAAAAGCCACCAGCATCCAGTTACTGTTGCGGTTGCCGATAAAGAAGGATTCATTATCCGAATTACGCGAGGTATACCAGGCTACCCCGAGTAAAAGTGCAAAATACCCGATCACAAAGGAAAAGAGAACAACTGGAGACATAGTTGGCGGTTTCTGTTAAGCAATATTAGCGTTGCAAAATAGGCAATAATGAATTTTGAAGATAATTAAAAATGTTATCCCTTTGCGTCAATATTATTTATATGGCGATTCAATCACTTGCGGTTTTCTGCGGTTCGAAGAACGGAACCAATCCTGTATTCAGTCAGCATGCAGCTGAACTGGGAAAACTGATGGCGGAAAACAATATCCGGCTGATATATGGCGGGGGCAGTGCCGGACTGATGGGTATCATCGCGGACAGTGTAATGCTGTATGGTGGCGCCGTGACCGGCATCATCCCGAAATTATTACTGGAATGGGAAGTACAGCACCGCGGTATTACAGAACTCATCATCAGTGATGACATGCACGAGCGGAAACGAAAGATCTACAGTATCTCTGATGCGGCCCTGATCCTGCCGGGAGGTTTTGGCACCCTCGATGAATTATTTGAAATCGTAACCTGGAACCAGCTCACTATCCATGACAAGCAGATCTATATCCTGAACTCTGGCGGATTCTACGACCACCTGATCCGGCATATTGAAGTCATGAAAGCGGAAGGCTTCCTGTATGAGGATGCGATTAAACGGATCCAGGTAATTGACAGCCCCGCTGCATTATTGCCCTTTATAATATAAACCGGTATTATTCTTTTTTACGTCCCAGGTAAAAGCTAAAACCGGTGCGGAATACAGGTAGTATCCGGCCAAACTGATCGCGGTACGGCGAATTAAAATCCTTCATGGCATCGATCATGATACTGGTATAGAACTGACCGCGGCCAATATTGCGGGTACCATAGCCCAGTCCTACCAACAAACTGGGCGCCGTGGCTTTCGCTTTATTAATGATACCGGCATCCGTTTTTTCACTATAAGAAATCTTGTTGTATTCAAACTGGCCGCCGATAAAAAGCTGCTGGATGGGCCAGATCCGGATGAAGGGACCTCCGCCGAGGGCCAGGTAACGGGCGGTGATATTCACGGATTGATAGCGCTGCGTCACATAAGTCAGGTTGGTGGCGATTCCCACATCGATTACCTGATTGAGACTATACCCGAATTCAGGATTTAATCCGATTATAAATCCGTTGGAAAATCCGAGGTTAACACCGGAACCAATAAAAACGCGGTTGGCTTTGAAGCCTCTTTCTTCTTCCTCATCCTGCGCCATGGCTGCGGTAAAAAATAAACTGATGAAGAGTACAGTAAGCAGTTTCTTTATCATAGTTAATTTTGATACTTTATTTGAGTTCTTCCTGTTCCTGCCAGCTGAGATTCAGTTCATTGGCCACTCCCCTGATGGCAAATAAACGTCCCAGCATCAGCAGCAGCATGGCTCCTGTAATGACCAGGAGAAGAAAATCGCCACTGAGCAGAAATAAAACCACACTGAACAGAGCCATTCCTTCGCAAATGGCCAGGTACAACGTTACCGCAGCTCTGTATTTATCCATTTTCCCTTTCAGGTTATCATTCCCTTCACGGATATCACGGATCCGTTGCTGATACAGGTAACGAGCCATCAGCAGTGCGAGCAAAGCCAGTCCGGTCATCAGTGGCAACAGGAAAGAACTTACTTTTTTGATTTCTTCCTGCAGGAAGGGTCCGTTGAACTGATTTATGCCCACGGACACAAGGGTAAAAATAACGACCCCAACAGAAAGGGCCGTGGTCAGAATACGTAATCCCTTTAATTCCTGACTGACAGAGTTTGTGCCTTCAGATATGTTATTCATACTTTATTAAAAATGGTAACCCGAAACCTATGCAATTTAACGGATGAATGGTAAACTTAGTATTTCAGGAAGATCAGTATTTGAAAGAGGGGCACATGGATTCCCGTTTATTCCCCTTGTAACTTCCCATCGCCCCCTGTTTGACCAGGGAAAACTCAAAAGCGCCACGGGTATTATTGAAGTTCTTCAATCCTGACATCGTGGCATCATAGGTAAATGTGAACACAATATCCTTTACACCGAGTCCGATCATGGGGATCACCGCGTCTTTGTAGCGGTAATAGAGACCGGCGGTGAGTGTTTTCTCGCCATCACCGGAGAGATTGTATTGTGCATTGAGTCCGCCTACAATTTCGTATGATTTAGCCTGTACTGATACGTAGGCATTGGGATTCAGAATCACCATATCATTGATTTTGAAACTACCGTTCAGGAATCCATTGTACCGGACCGGAATCCGGTTATCGATCCCGGGCTGGTCATTAAAAAAGGATTCTTTCGGCTGATTGATATGCATGGCGGAAAAACCGGCATTCAGGTAAGCCCGGTCATTTGGAAAATAGGCATAATTCATTCCCACCTGCATATCGAGGTAGTTGATATTGTTGTAATCCAGTTTTGGTGCGACCGTGGTCTGGTGGGCATCAAAGAACTGGCCATTCCACTGACTGGGAAAACTGAGATTGGACGTATTGATATTCTTATTGGCCCATCCTACATTAAATCCGAGACTCACCAGGCTTCCGGCATTGATCATCTGGTGATAGGCTACCGAGCCATATACTTTAGTGGAGGTAAGCACACTGGTACCGGCCACATCCCGTAAGATCATTCCTCCCACACCCAGCCATCCGTTGTTATCGCTGTTCTGCAATACCTGCACATCGCCGAAGGCACTCATGGTTTTGTAGGGAAAAGAAGTTACGGAAGCCCATTGGTTACGGTAGTTGATTCCGACCCGGTAATCGCCGTCGGGCATAAACCCGGTGTTGGCCGGATTGGTCAGCAGGGGGCTATTCATGAATTGTGAAAAATGCAGGTCCTGTGCAGGGGCGATGAACCATCCGCAACAGCAAAGAATCAGTATGTATCGCTTCATTCCCTTCATGATTCAACAATTATCGGATTAAGGTAATATCACCTTTCTTCGTTGTCTTGACCCCGTCAAAGAATTCCACGGATAAAGTATAGGCATATACATCCATCGGTTGTATCACGCCTTTGACTTTGCCATCCCATCCCCTGTTGCGGTCATTCGTTTCAAATACCTTTTGACCCCAGCGGTTCCAGATAGTAAACTGCATCTTGGCAATACCAAAACCGCGAACCATCACCACGCTGTTCTGATCCCCGCTTTGCGGCGTGAAGGCATTGGGCACATCCACTACAGGTATCACCGTAGCACTGACCGGCTTGCAGATCTGCGCCGGACAACCGATAAGGTTGTATGCGGTGAGACAGGCATTAAATGTACCGGTCGAATTATATTGATGATCAATATTGACTCTTGAAGTAGTCCGTAATGTATCCCCATCTCCAAACTCCCATTTAAAACTGACGGCATCCAGCGAAGAGAGATTGTTAAATGTAACCGGCATATTGGGAGCAGGTGTTAACGGAGAAAAAGCAAAATCTGCCGTGGGGGCTCCATAAACTTGTATAGTAAACCTTGCCGTATCGGTCAGGTTACAGGTATTCGGGTTATAAGCCACCAGTGTAATAATATATGTTCCCGGTGTGTTATACGTATAGGTTGGATTTGCTGCCGTGGACGTATTGCCATCTCCAAAATTCCAAAGGAAGGTTTGTCCCGCCAGTGAAGTATTATCAAATACGGGTGTATAAGGAATACATCCCGAAGGCGGTGTGGTGAATTGTGCTTTTACATTATCCGCTACACTCAATGGAATGACTAATGAATCCGGGGCATTGCAATACACGGTATCCTGCAGCAACAATTTTACATTGTAAGTACCAGGACCAGAGTAGGTATGAAAAACAGGAGCCGCACCTGCCACTACGGTGGGTGAACCATCCCCGAAATCCCAGACAAAACTCTGATTGGTGAAAGGTTTGGTTGGCGGGGCAATGGTCGTATTATCAAACCGGTAATTGAAGGATCCACAGGGGGGCAGTTTAACCGGAATAAAGGCCGGGGTCGCCAGCAGGTTTCCCACCCTGATCTTCATAAACGAACTGTCCCGCACATTACAGGTAGCCGGGTCGATGGCCACCAGCATTACATTATAGGTACCGATTGTCAGGTAGGTATGTGAAGCAGTAGGTACCGTGGTAGTCACCATGGGTGAACCATCCCCGAAATACCATTCATAGCTCACGCCGGTTGCAAGGGTATCAGTAAAGTCAACCGTGAGTGGCTGACAACCGGCAGTATCCCGGGGTACTCCATTGATCGTGGATTGTATTCCGGCCCGTACACCCGCCAGATTCATATCAATCTTGAGCATGGTCAGGTTGCACTCTCCGCCACCCACCGCATTATTCACGGTAGACCAGGCGCCGGGTGTAGTGGGATAAAAGGGTCTGGTACCGATATTACAGTTGCCACAGATCGCCTGGTAAATTTTTCCATTGCGGTCGAAACGGCTGGTACCTCCATCCACGTGATCACATCCCGTACCCGGGGCATTATTTTCGCCGAAGAAACTGCCAAATAACTGGGAGGCGGCATTCTTTTTCAATACAAAGAAGTAAAGATCTTTTCCGTCGGTCGTACTTTTAAATGCATCAGCGGTAACGGGTAATCCGGTTGTACCAGCACTGTTAAAGGCATTATCGGTACTGAAGAAACCACCCCATCCGGAGATGTACACGTTTTCACAACGGTCTACCAGGAAGGCAATGGGTGAAATATTGGGCGTTAGTCCTCCGGAACCAAAAGCCGTTGAATAAACATAGGCAGAAAGATCAGGCTGCATTTTGCAGATAAACTGCTTACCGCCTGCATTACTGAATACCGCGTTTTGTATAGGCCAGTTACCCGTGGTTTGTCCCATGATATATGGAAAACCCAGGGCATCAAACTGCACCCCGAATACCTGGTCAATACCGGAGGTACCGATATAAGTGGAACGAATAACATTGGTACCTGTATTATTGATGACCGCTACAAAGCCATCGATTACTCCATGGTTTGCTGTACCGAGTGTTCCTCCCTGTGTTCCCTGGAGAAGATTCTGACTTTCAGTTCCACCGGCCACATAGATATTATTGGTAAGCGGACTGATCGAAAGCACATAAGCAGCATCATTACCGCCCCCCCCGATATAGCTGGAAAAAAGCAGGGTGCCCAGATCGGGGGATAATTTAAGTACCACCCCATCCTGAATTCCACCTCCGAAAGTTTGTTGAAAGAATCCTGCGGTGCCGGGAAAATCGGAAGATTGGGTGGACGAAGCCACATAAACATTTCCGGCGGCATCGAGAATCACTTCACTACGGCCATCATCGCCGTAATTCCGTTGCAGGGAATTTAAACCACGGGTTTCAGAAATATTCACCCCATCATTGCCGGCTCCGCCGATACGACGTGAACCGAGAAGGGCTGTACCTGCCGCATTCAGTTTAGTGACCACGATATCAAAGCCGGCTCCACCGGCATTCCCGTTATTAATAGTTGGATAATCACTGGAATTGGTCCGCCCGGCTAATACGAGGTTACCGGCGGGATCCACAATCAGCGAATGCGGTTGATCCTTTCCGCTACCTCCGATATAGGTGGCATAGATCCGGTTATTGCCATTGGGAGATAATTTGATAATACCGATATCAAATTCACCGCCCTGGTAAGTGGTTTCAAAGGCACCGGGAGAAACGGGAAAACCGCTGCCGGTACTACCAAATACAATACCCCCGCCAAACAGACTTTCGTCCGGACCATAAGTGGCGGTAAAGCCCCAGTTGTCGGAACGGCTGCCGGAGAAGGAACAGAACACGATGCTGGGATCGATCACCAGTTGTTTGGTGCGGTCATACTCTTTTATTTCAAAACGCACCACATTACCGGTGACGCTATACTTACAATTTACTTCGGTCCGGCCGGTAACAGAAGGCTGAAAAGTGAACGGAGCGGATTCTTTAAATTCAGCCAATGAGGTACTTACCACCAATTCTTTGTTCTTCACCTGTACTTTATCCACGCCATCGTATTTCAGGGCAATCTTTGAAGGATCCGCACCCGGCTGAACCAGGATATCATACTTCAATGTGCCGCGGTCCGTATAATAACGGACATCCACACCCGGATATACATTCTTGATGGTGATCCCCTGGAATATTTTACAATCGGCTGCCCATTTGGAGGGGTTACTCCCGATAAAATAGTTGTTATAGGTGGGAATCGGTTTATCCGGAATGACGCTAGCTCCAGTGGAAGCCCCCATAAAATCCACATTCCAGGCATGTGAACGAACGGTGACCGGAGGAGGGGCGCCGATCATTTTTCCTTCAGCTGAAAGTCCGTGTTTAAACTGACTGAGTCGTTGCAGATCGGCAGGATTATGTTGTACTACGGTGAACCCGCCATTGCGGATAAAGAAGGCGCCGTTGCTCACATCACCTTTATATCGTACCCGTTCATCCCACTGACCTTTATTCTCGATAAATTCAATGTTGCCCTGGGCTGAGAGAGTACAAACAGCAAGCAGGGTTACGGCGATGGTGAAGAGATTTTTCAGCGTCAACTTATTTACTTTAAAATAACGAATTTTTCCCAGAATCGGATCTAAAACTTCTGTTAAGAATCGCCATCCGGACGTCATTTTCCGTAAAAAATCACGGGACGGTCAGGCGATTTTACTCCATTGTACGGGTCCTTTCCGGTAATGCAGGAATTTCTTTAACTGCAAATTTTCGGCCGAAACCAAATCAGGGTCTTTTTCCAGCAGGGCAGCGGCCATATTTCTGGCAATTTCCAGCAAATCCCGATCTTGGACTATACTGGCCAGCCGGAAGTTTAATGCGCCACTCTGCCGGGTTCCTTCTATTTCACCCGGACCTCGAAGTTCCAGGTCCTTTTCAGCTATCTCAAACCCGTTATTGGTCGATGTCATAATCTGGATGCGCTCGCGGGCATCATTACCTAATTTTGACCCGGTTAATAATACACAATAGCTTTTTTCAGCTCCCCGGCCTACCCGGCCCCGCAACTGATGGAGCTGCGATAAACCAAATTTTTCCGAACTTTCAATCACCATTACCGAGGCATTGGGCACATTCACCCCCACTTCTATCACCGTCGTTGACACCATGATCTGTGTATCATGTTCAACAAATCTTTTCATATTTAGTTCTTTCTGCTCGGCCGGCTGACGACCATGCACCATACTGATCCAGAATTTGGGCTCCGGGAAATAGGCTTTTACATTCTCGTACCCCTTCATCAGGTTTTCGTAATCCATTTTATCACTTTCCTCGATCAGGGGAAAAATAATATAGACCTGCCGGCCCTTATCGATCTCGGCCCGGATAAAATCCATCACCTTACTGCGCTGTGATTCAAAACGGTGGACCGTGGTGATCGGTTGCCGGCCGGGGGGTAATTCATCAATCACGCTATAATCCAGGTCCCCGTAGGCCGTCATGGCCAGGGTACGGGGAATCGGGGTAGCCGTCATCACGAGCATGTGTGGGGGCACTTCGGCCTTCTTCCATAAGCGGGCCCGTTGTTCCACCCCAAAACGATGCTGTTCATCAATGATCACGATCCCCAGTTTTTTAAACTGTACCACCTCTTCAATCACGGCATGGGTGCCCAGGAGTATTTTTAATTCCCCGCTGGCGAGTTCGGCCAGTATTTTTTTACGTTCGGCTGATTTTACGGAACCGGTAAGCAGGCGGACTGACACCCCCACTTTCGCCAGCAGTTCCCCGATACCCTGGTAATGTTGCTGGGCTAATATTTCAGTAGGCGCCATCAGGCAGGCCTGGTAACCATTATCCACGGCCAGCAGCATGGTCAGCACAGCCACGATGGTTTTGCCACTGCCCACATCCCCTTGCAGGAGCCGGTTCATTTGTTTGCCCGTGGCCGTGTCGGCTCTGATCTCCCGTATCACTCTTTTTTGTGCCCCGGTGAGTTCGAATGGAAGGTGATTTTTATAACAGTCATTAAAATAATCTCCCACTTTTTCAAAGATCACTCCCTTTGAAAAACGGTGGCGCTGACTCCGGAGCAGGTTCATGCGCACCTGGGCCATAAAAAGTTCTTCAAATTTGATGCGTTTCACTGCTTCCAGGTAGTCCTGCTCTGATTGAGGAAAATGAATCTGCTGGAGGGCTTTAAAGCGACCGGGCAGCTTAAGTTGTTTGATTATTTCATCCGGCAGGTTTTCTTCCACATCTTTTTCCTTTACCTGCATCATCAGTAACTGGGTGAGTTTGCCGATCTGACGGCCACCCAGTCCCCGGGCTTTTAATTTTTCCGTAGTGGAATAAACAGGTTCAAGGAAGTTTTTTGCCAGAGGCTGATCCGGGACCAATACTTCCAGTTCCGGATGTACAATCTGCGGATTGCCGTTGAAAAATCCAACGCGCCCATAGACGAGGTAAGACTTTCCGGGTTCCAGTAATTTTTGTACCCAGTTGATCCCCTGAAACCAGGTCAGTTCGAGGATGCCGGTCTTGTCTTTCAACTGGGCCACCAGTCGTTTTCCTGCCTTTTGTCCAATGATATCAAAACTCAGCAGCACCCCTGCCACCTGCGCATATTCACTGAGCGGTGTCAGTTCACTTACCTGGTTGAGTTTGGTGCGGTCGATATGCCGGAAAGGATAATGATCGAGCAGGTCGCCGAACGTGAAAATGTTCAGTTCCTTTTTGAGCAGGTCGGCCCGCAGGGGTCCTACCCCTTTGAGGTATTCGATGGGATTGGCTAATATGGAGGTACCTGCTGAAATAAAAAATGCTTTCCGGCAAATGTAAACAATGGCGGGGGCAATCAGTTGGCCTGTCGCTCCGCTTTTTCCCAGAGTACGGTTTGTTTACCCCTGTGGTATAATATAAAACCTTTGATCAGGCAGCTGTTCATAAACAGGAAGTAATAAGGAATGCCCAGCAGTCCTGCTTTTTTCCCGGTGCGTAACATCAGCCAGCCGGCCAGGCTGAGTAGGTAATAAAATAGCTGGAGTAAAAGAATAACCCGGAAAAACAGGGAGTCCGGGTGTTGCCACACTAACCCAATATTACTGACCAGGAGCAGAACCAGTGCCAGCGGACAAAAAAACCAACGGAGGATGCGACGCGAAAAGTATTGAAAGGCCAGGCGGGGATGACGAACTATATTCAATGCCTTACCCAGGCGGGCAGCAGCCTGGTAGGCCCCGGCAGCAATCCTTACTTTCCGTTTTTGTTCTTCGGCCAATGATACCGAAGGGGCTTCGGTGGCAAAGGCCCCTGGTTCATAGGCCATTTTATATTCCTGCAGACAAATATGCATAGCCATCATAAAATCATCCAGGATCCATTCTTCTTTCGCCGGCCTGAATAATGCGGTACGGATAGAAAACAATTCACCGGCGGCGCCAACTACTGTATAAAAACGGGCATCCATTTTTTTCATAAAAGATTCGTAACGCCAGTAGCGTCCTTCTGCCTGTCCCACGGCCGAATTCTGCGCATCAACCCTGATCTTTTTCTCTCCTGCCACTCCGCCGACAGCGGGATCCTGATAATGCGGAACGATTCGTTTGATACATTCCGGATTCAATAAAGTATTGGCGTCTGTAAAGACCACCAGCGGGGTATCCACCTCTTTCATGGCATGGCGTATCGCGGCGTATTTTCCTTTACGTTCAGGAAGATGTATTCCTTTTACGGAGGGGTAGCGGCTCAGCACGGTTGCTGACTCATCGGTGGAACCATCGGTCACCACCAGTATCTTAAAACGGTGTGTGGGATAATCGATCGATAAGGTATTGCTGATTTTTTGATCCAGGATAGCGGCTTCATTGAAGGCGGCGATGATGATGGTAACCGCCGGCCATTGTTCATCCGTCGTTTGTTTCTTTTGCTGTGCTGGTTTACGGGTAAACAGCCAGAGCAAACCGCCATATCCCAGGTAGGAATAAAACAGGATCCCGAAAGAGGCGTAAAATAAGAAATGGAATATGGTCATGAAATAATGTGAAAAATACGGTTCACCCTTCGCAAATATCCCAAATATGCCGCTAAATCCTGCACCGCCCCCCTTTAAAAGGGTAAATACCAGCACCGTTGCATTAAAAGGCCTTGCTGGAATGGGAAAAGCTACCTACTTTACTTACGTAAATCCACCATTCAGGACAAACCATTTGTGATGAAAAACCATTTTCACTTACTACAGCTTGATCTGTATTTCACTGAATATAAGTTTGCGTTGTTATGCCTGGTATCCGCGTTTGTCGTCACGCTGATCAGCATCCCTCCTATTATCAGCCTGGTCCGGAAATACAAATTATATGATAAGCCCAATGCCCGCAAGGAGCATACGATGCCGATTCCAACCATGGGAGGTATCGCCATCATCGCCGGTATGGCCGCTTCACTGTTCCTCTGGTTTCCATTCAGCACAGAACCCGCATTAATCAGTTTCTTCTTTTCCGTAATCATCCTCTTTGGCCTCGGCATCATGGATGACCTGAAAGACCTCTCTGCGAAATATAAATTCATCATACAGATAGCCCTGGCCCTGCTGATAGCGATCTCCGGCATCCGGATTACCAGTTTCGGCGGACTCTTTGGCATTGAAGAAATTCCAGTTCAGGCGCAGTTCACCATTACAGTACTTGCCATTGTGGGGATCACGAATGCATTTAATTTAATTGACGGCATTGACGGACTCGCCGGCGGTCTCGGTTTTATGAGCCTGATCACTTTGGGACTTTTTCTGATCATGAACCGGGATGGTAATACGGCATTAATAGCTTTTGCCCTGGCCGGTGGTATCCTGGCTTTCCTGTACTTCAATTTCAATCCGGCTAAAATATTCATGGGCGATACCGGATCGCTGGTATTGGGCTTTGTGGTGGCTGTACTTTCCATCAGGCTATTACAAGTCAATGGTGCCGCTATCAATCCGGCCCTGCCCAATGCCCCCGTGTTCATCACCGGCGTGGCCCTGATTCCTGTATACGACACCCTGCGTGTATTTCTCGTACGGATGTGGAAGGGCAACTCTCCTTTCTCTCCCGACAAAACGCATATCCATCATCTGCTCACCAACCAGGGGTATACGCATGGATTTGCGTCCAAACTGATTTGTTTTATCCATGGATTTATCCTGATTGAAATCTATTTCCTGCGGAATATGCGGATGGAGTTTCAGCTATTGTTGTTGATCGGGTTTATGTTGTTTGTAACGGTCATGCTGAAGCGACTTGGTAAGTTGTTAGGGAAGAATGAGAGGGTGCATGAGGTGATTAAGGAATACCTCGGGTAAAAGCATCAAGAAGCCAAGATGCCAAGACGCCAAAGAAGCACCAAGAACCGAAGACGCCAAGAAGCCAAAGAATAATCAAGAAGCAAGAAACAAATAAGGACCAAAGCGTACCCCGGAGTTTAATATTAAACCCTTGAAACGGTTCAGTGTTTTTTACAAAAATTAAAAAACTTAGCCTGCTACTTGAATTTCGAGCGAAGCGAGAAATCTTGTATTTCACCTTCTCCCCCACATAAATCACGTCATCCCGACGAAGGAGGGACCCTGTATTTTGCCAGTGCTTATAAAAAAGAAATCCAAAGACATTTCGAGCGAAGCGAGAAATCTTGTATTTCCCCTTCCCCTCCCCATAAATCACGTCATCCCGACGAAGGAGGGACCTTGTATTTTGCAGGTGCCGTAAAAACAAAAATCACGTCATCCCGACGAAGGAGAGATCCTGTATTTTGCCAGTGCTTATAAAAAAGAAATCCACAGACATTTCGAGCGAAGCGAGAAA
>JAKQJH010000094.1 GCA_029561255.1 Bacteroidota bacterium
CCTTTGCATAAAGGAGCAGATCATTCTTCTCAGCCCATTCGATGAGGATGTTACGGATACAACGCATGCCCTGGTTGGCGGCGCCTTCATAGAGGTCGAGGACGGCTACTTTCACCACCCGTTTTTCGGTCCAGCTCATGGTTGCAAAGGTACTGATTTTTGCCTATATGGGGAGGGATGGCTGAGGATGTTGACAAGTTAATAAGTTGACAGGTTGATAAGGGTATGCACTCACTTATCAACCTGTCAACTTATCAACCTGTCAACTTATCAACCCGTCAACTACTTACTAAACACCTGTTCGCCTCCCAGAAATGTTTTCATTACTTTCACTCCCAACAATCGCTCCGGCACTTCCTTCATCAGGTCGGCATCAAGGATCACGAAGTCGGCGAACTTGCCTTTCTCCAGGCTTCCCTTTTCTGTTTCTTCGAAATTGGAGCGGGCAGCCCAGATGGTCATACCTCTGAGCGCTTGTTCGCGGGTGAGCGCGTTGTCCATCTGGTATCCATTCACAGGCCAGCCTTTTGCATCTTTACGTACCACGGCCGCATAAAATGTTTTAAACGTGGAAATGTCTTCAACCGGAAAATCAGTTCCGAGAGGCAGCCATCCATTCTGTTGTAATAACTGTTGGTAGGCATAAGCACCTTTCACCCGTTCCTCACCGAGTCGGTCACCGGCCCAATACATATCACTGGTAGCATGGGTGGGTTGAATCGAAGGTATAATCGAATATTGACCGAATAAATCAAAGTCATTTTTATTCACCACCTGTGCATGTTCGATTCTCCATCGCAGATCATTTTTCCCTTTCAGGTATTTTGCATAAGTATGCAGCATGGTGCGGTTGCCGCTATCACCTATGGCATGGGTACACATTTGCCAGCGTTGAGCAATCAACCAACTGGCGACAGAATCAAAATGGGCAGGTGCACTCAGCAGGAAACCATAATGTCCGGTTTTATCATGATAGGGATTCAGCAGGCAGGCACCTCTTGAACCCAGGGCGCCATCACCATATACTTTAAAACTGCGCACATTCAGCCGTTCTGTTTTGACAGGCCCGTTTTTTCTGGCGTATTCATAATTGGCTTTTTCATCACTCAGCATCACATACAGCCGCATTTTAAGATCACCGGCTGCCTGCAATTCTTTTATCTGTTCCACTGATTTATAACTCAGGCCACAATCATCAATGGTGGTGAGTCCCATGGCAAAACAATTCTGCTGGGCGGCCTGCAATGCTTTTTTGAATTGTTCTGAAGTACTTGCCGGAATTTTTGTACTCACCAGATCAACTGCATTGTCAATGAGAATGCCGGTCAGACTGCCTTCCATTTCTTCCACTTCGCCACCGGTTAAGGTATCACCGGCTTTTACTCCTGCGAGGTCAAGGGCCACCTGGTTGGCCACCGCAGCATGTCCATCGATGCGGGTCAGCAATACCGGACGGTCCGGAAAAAGCGTGTCCAGTGATTCATTATTGGGAAATTCTTTCATGGCCCAGTCATTCTGGTCCCAGCCACGTCCGGTAATCCATCCCTCTTTATTCGTGGCGGCAAAGGAATTCACCCGCTCCAGGCATTCTTCCCAGCTTTTTGTACCACTGAGATCCACGGTCTGCAGACTCAGTCCATACCCGACAAAATGTGCATGCGCGTCGATAAAACCAGGGTAAATAAATTTACCACCGGCATCCAGTTTTTCAGTAATGGTATATTCTTTTTCAAGGTCTGTTGTATTGCCAGTGGCGAGGATTTTCCCTTCTTTTATTACCATCGCCTCAGCAATGCTGAAAGCTGAATCAACAGTATAAATGGTGGCGTTGTAAACCAATAAATCGGCTTTCTGTTTTTGGCTACAGCCAATCAGGCAGAAGCTGATGAACAGAAGCAGGGAGATTTTTTTCATAATATGAAATTAAGGCATCATACTGTATGACGGTGAACAGGTTGTTCGCTGTTATTTTATTTGCAGAAAAGATTCAAATTCACGCAGGCTGAAACTGCTCAGGTTGTTTTTGGCGGTCAGTCCGCCTTTCTGCGCGGCAAGTACACCATATTTCACGTCGTTAAATCCTTCCAGGGCATGTGCATCCGGGTTAATGGAAAGCAGGACCTCTTTTTCAAGGGCGTAAGAGATCCAACGCCAGTCAATATCAAGCCGGCGCGGGTGAGCATTCAGTTCAATGACTACCTTGTTTGCCTCACAGGCATCTATGATGAGCCGGTGATCCACCGGATAGCCATTACGGCTCAATAGCAGTCGCCCGGTCATGTGACCAAGGATTCGGGTGTATGGATTTTCAATGGCTTTAATCAGCCGCGCATTGGCCTTCTCCTCGTTCATGCCGAGGTTACTGTGTACAGAAGCGATCACAAGATCAAAGGTTTTCAATACTTCTTCCGGATAATCAAGGCTACCATCATTCAGGATATCGCTTTCGATGCTTTTAAAAATGCGGAAAGGGGCGAGCTGACTGTTGAGCTGATCGATCTGGCGATGCTGTTCATGGATCCGGTCTTCTTTAAGTCCGTTGGCGTAAAAGGCGGTTTGTGAGTGATCCGATATTACCATGTATTCCCATCCCCGCTTTATACATTCCGCGGCCATTTCTTCGAGGGTGTTGCTGCCATCACTCCAGTTACTGTGACTATGGATGAGTGAGCGGATATCACTGGCCTGTATCAGTTTGGGAATTCCTTGCTGACGGGCAGTCCGGATGATATCACCTGTTTCCCGCAGGCAGGGTGGGATTACCGGAATACCGGCCTGCCTGAAAACGGCCGCTTCATCTGCCCCGGCTTTTTTATAATCGATCACGGGAAAGGCATTTTCAAAAGCTTCCATGAATTCGGGGCTGGCCGTAGTTTTGAATAATGACTCAGCCATTGTGTCTCCACCGGTATACAAGCGGAGTTTAAGTCCGTTCTTAAGCTGATATAAAAGGCTATCTGCTTTTTCTTCGAGTAGTTCAGGAGGCTGGGCGGTCTGAAAGGCTGGTTTCACTTTTTCATTGGGACGCAATACCACAAATTCCAGTTCTTCAATGGTGAGTTCCTGCCGGCGGTAGCGTCCTGTACTATGTACGATATCGGTTCCGAATATTTTTTTGAGGTACTGATCGATCTGCGGGAAAATTTCATCCAGTTGGGCGTATAGAAAATGGCCCTGATTCTGGAAATAAAATTCAATGGCGGCCTGCACATTCTGCTGGGTCTTTTCGCCAAATCCTTTGAAGAGTGTGAGCCGGTTTTCATTACAGGCATACAGCAGCTCACCGATCGACTCGATCCCCATTTCTTTCCAGATGGTATGAATCTTTTTCGGTCCAATGCCTTTGATGTTCAGCATTTCAATCACCCCGGGTGGTGTATTGGCGATATACTCTTCCAGGATATTCAGTTTACCGGTATCCAGCATTTCAATTACTTTCTCACCCACACTGGGGCCGATGCCTTTGATCCCGAAAAGTTTTTCCCGGGGCGTGTCTTTCAGCGAAACCGGCATTTTTTCAATATTGAAACCGGCAGCCCCGTAGGTTTTTGTCTTAAAGGAGTTTTCTCCATGGATATCCATGAGCTTGGCGAGCAGGCTGAAGTTGTCGGCAATGGCGGCGTTGTCCATAGGGCGAATTTAGGATTTCCCCTTTGTTTCTGGCTGTCACATCAAAAGTAAAAAGTAAAAAGTAAAAAAACCGAAAGCAGAACTTACCCAAAAGCAATGCTCAGGCTTTTTTTCTCCACCCCCCCCCAATAGGACCCTTTGATTTAAGACAGTCCCCACTTTAAGGCTTTTTAATTTTTACTTTTGACTTTTTAATTCCTTAGTTGCATAAAAAAAGTCCTTCGAATTTCGAAGGACTTTCTATTTCTTTAAAGAGATAAGCGAACTTATTTCTTTTTTTTAGCAGCTTTCTTCTTAGGAGCAGCTTTCTTTGCAGCTTTTTTAGGAGCAGCTTTCTTAGCAGCTTTTTTAGGAGCAGCTTTCTTTGCAGCTTTTTTCTTAGTAGCCATTTTTTTTGAATTTAATGTTTAGTAGAATGGGTTAACGATAGTAAAAATAACAATTATTTTATACTACCCAAATTTTTTTTCCACAAAATTCAAAAGTTGGCCCAAAACGCTTATGCTTCAGCTAAGGCAACAGACACAACGGTCTTGTTGTTTTTTGCTTTGCGGAACTCCACCACACCGTCAGTCAGTGCGAATAAAGTAAAGTCTCTGCCTACTCCTACATTCTTACCGGGGTGATAAACGGTGCCACGCTGACGAACAATGATGTTGCCGGAAACGGCTGCCTGACCACCAAAGATCTTTACGCCAAGTCTTTTGCTGTGTGAGTCACGGCCGTTCTTTACACTACCTTCACCTTTCTTATGTGCCATCTTATTAGGTTTATAAGTTTTGAGTTGATTTGTTGATCAGTTTAACAGAAACCTTTACAGGTTGCCATCCTTACTGATTAAGCAATACTGGTTACTTTAATTTTTGTATACGCAGTACGGTGTCCTTTCTTTTTGTGGAAACCTTTACGACGTTTTTGTTTGTAGGCGATTACCGTATCACCTTTTACCTGGTCCAGGATCTCTGCCGTTACTTTTG
>JAKQJH010000151.1 GCA_029561255.1 Bacteroidota bacterium
CTAATCTTTCCGGAGTAGCGGGCTCAAAACGATTCAAAAATTACTTATTTTTCTTCCAGTAATCGACAACCCACGGCGGGAACGCATAATCCACGGTTCCCTTAAACCGGATACCTTTCCATCTCGGATCTCCAAACCAGGTCAAAGCATTCCCATCAGGCCAGATTGTTTTCTTCTCGCCTTTGCGCCACTGAATACCGTAAGTGCTAGCTCCATCCGGCGCCCATACAAGGTCATGCGGGAATTTAGCGTCTTTGGGTTCATAACGATATACACCACCGGGACCTTCAAACCTGTTTTTCAAGAGTTCGACAATGACTTTATCGGCATCAAAAGTTCCGGCCTTTTCAACTGATTCCTTCCACTGGTACAAGTGGTTATAAGAAAGAGCACATTCCATGGGATAATCATTGTATTTTTTCTCATAATTTTTCCAGAATTTTACGCTTCTTTCATTAACGGCAGCGCTGGACACATAGTCCACCAAAGCTTCATACTCACAAAGACCTTCGGTCGTCTTCCAGTATTCCTTTTTCATAGCTTCCGCGTTATATCCCACCGCAGCAAGGGGAATCTTCAGACTGCCCCACTGACGTCCGAATGCCACACCAACGGGACCAGAAACCAAATGAATGAGGATATGGGCTCCCGAAGCCTTGGCGGCATTGAGTTCTACCCGGAGATCATTACTCGCGTTAGAGGGTTGCGTGACGTAAACAACCTCAAGACCCAATTTTTTTTCACACATCATTTTCATGAATTTCAACGTTTCGTCAGCCCACAAAACTTTTTCAGCAATCATGGCCACTTTCGGTTTTTCAATTCCTAACTCTTTTTTGAATTTGTTGGCCACCATATCAACCACTGCAATACCTACAATGCCTCCATACAACGACTGCGGCTTTCCTCCACGAAACCAGTATTTATATTTTTCATAATCCTGGACAAGACGGAGGGCAATCTGTGAATGACCCGCCCCGATGCTGAAGTAAATAGTCTTGTATTCAGCAGCCACGTCCTGCATGGCCAAAACGGCTTCCGAACGGTAGCCACCCATAACCATCTTTACCTTGTCCAAAGTGATAACACGCTCCATGGCCCCAACTGCATCGGAAATGCTGGCCCATTCATTAGAATCCGCCTTTACCAGTTCAATCTTATAAGTTTTACCGCCTACTTTGATGCCGCCGGCAGCATTTATCTCTTCAGCAGCCATTTCCGCACCGGCCCAGGTCTGTTGCCCCATCATATGCTTAATTGCGGCCACCACACCTACTTTGACAACTTCTTCCTCCTTCGCTAAACCCGGCGAGGAAAATATCAAAACCGCCAGGAATCCAAGAAGGCATGCCGCCCAAGAATACATCCAACTTGCCTTGTGTTTCTGCATAACTTTTCCCTCCTTTTCTATTTTATGTCCGGCAAACAATTTAAAGCATCCAACTTACGCCTCTTCAGGATCACTTCATTGTCAGACATGTACCCACGCATTAAAATCCATTTTGTCCTTTTTGCCTGCCTCTCCAAGCATCTCCCAACCTTTTCTTCCTCGCTCGCTTATCGCGCAGAAGGCTTTATCCGCTTCTGAATATCTTCCGCCACTCTTCGGCCGCTCATGGCGGCACCGGGCTGGCCGGACCATCCTCGCGGAAAGACTGCGTCACCCGCGTTATAAAGATTAATTACAGATGTTTTCGTAGATGATAAAGAATACCCGTCATAACTGCGGTACATCGGCCAGTCCTGACGGATAAAATAGGCCACGTGCAGAATCTCCTCCACGTATTTATCATAGTCCGGCGCAATCTCCCGAACATCCTGTATGGCCATTTCCAAATACTTGGAAAAATTCCAC
>JAKQJH010000123.1 GCA_029561255.1 Bacteroidota bacterium
AAGCATCAGCCAGCCCAGTAAAAAGAGAATTACGAGCAGGAGCAGGATTGGGAATGCAAGTCCCAGCACCGATATAAACCACCAGTTGCCTGGATTCAGGTAGGGTACCAGGCAGGCCAGGAGAAAGACCAATGCCACGATCACATTTGAATAAATAAAAAACCGCTTGGTAAAAAGTCGGAGTTTACTGGCCATTGGTGCAATTTACAGAAAATACCAGCGAATAGGGCCGGAACGGAATTGACTAAATCTTTTGTAAATTGGGCAGAACAAAGCCACGTAGATGAGTATTGAAAAGGAAAACTTCCTCCGTACCCGGTTGGTGCCTATGCTGCAACAATTGCCGGCGGACACCCCTTCCCGATGGGGGAAAATGAACGTACAGCAGATGATTGAGCACCTGGCCGGGGATGCTTTCCGTACTGCCAGTGGCCGGCTGGTTTTTGAGAAAATATTAACCGCTCCGGAACAACTGGCCCGTATGCGGGCATTTATGATGAGCGAAAAGCCCTTTAAAGAAAATACTGCAAACCCGCTGTTGGGAGTGGATCCCATTCCCCTCCGCTATAAAACAGTGCAGGGCGCCATTGGCGCCCTGCAACAGGAATTAATTCATTTCTTCGAATCCTTTGAAAAAAATCCATTGTTAATCACCCGGAATCCCTTTTATGGTGACCTGAACTTTGATGAAAATGTGCAACTGCTTTACAAGCATGCTTTGCATCATTTGAAACAGTTCGGGGTGGAACCCCTTATGGCTTAAGTTTCGCATTAAATAAAGAATCGGCCTTGGCTAATCCGCCCAGGATAGCTTCCTTCACTTTGGTTACTTTACCTTTTTCACTTTCCAGGTACTTCAGGCGCATCTCCAGGTTATTCACAGCGGAATCCATATTGAATTCCGTCATCCATTTATCCATGGCGAAATCAGCGTAATTGAGATCATTCACCAGGGTCTCCAGTTTTTTCTTCAGGTCCACAGCGGCATCCTGCGCTTTGGACGGCAGTTTGGCAAGTGAATCCAGCATGACTTTGGCACGGGCCTGAGCGCCACGAACCTTACCCATTTTCGGCATTACTTCATCATGGCCGGCCATCACTTCATCAAACAGGGAATCTACGGGTGATTTTTCAGCTGCTTTGCCGTCTTTCGTTTCGTGTTTACTATGATCTTCTTTACCGGCATTATTACAGGCCGTTAACAAGCTGATCGCTAATAAGGGGAAAATGATTTTTTTTATCATGTTTAGTGTTTTTCTTCTCCGTCACATTTCTCGGTTATGCCGTGAAATACTTCGTGAAGTTCTGTTAATTGGGCTTTTATTTCATTATCTGTCCCATTATTTTTTATCAGTTTGTTGAGTTTTTTTACTCCTTTAACTAAAGTGCCCAGGTCTTTTTTGATACCCTTCTGGTTGTAACCTTCAGGGGCAGTGGATTTTTTCCAGGCAATGGCTTTTTCCAGCATTTCACCGCTTCTGGCTTTGATGGGCTCAAATTTCCCTTCTTCGGCCGGGTGGAAGGTCTTACTCATTACTTCATGGAAAGCATCTTTCTCGGTCCATTTTGCTTTTTCCTGGGCGGCCAATGGACGGGCAAATAACAAAGCGGTCATGGCAAAGGCAAACAGTACTAATTTTTTCATATCAAAAGTTTTTAGGAACCGCAAAGTTATTAACCTGAAAAGGCTGATTTACTGATTAAAATCATTCTCCCCTGTTTTTTGCATTTTCAGGTAATTTCGTTTCACTGAATGTTTGCTTATGACAAAACTGGAAAACTACATAACCGGGAAATGGATCACCGGTGACGGAGACGGGCAGGTTCTTTTTAATGCAGTGACCGGTAAACCGCTGACAGCTGCCAGTACAAAAGGACTTGATTTCAAACAAGTCCTTGACTACGGACGTACTGTTGGTAATCCCGCTCTCCGGAAGATGACTTTTCACCAGCGGGGTAATATGCTCAAGGCCCTGGCCCTGCATCTGCGTACCAGACTGGATGGATTTTATGCCCTCAGCTACCAGACCGGTGCCACAAAGGCCGACAGCTGGGTGGATATTGAAGGAGGCATAGGTAACCTTTTCGCAAACGCTTCCCTGCGCCGGCGTTTTCCCGATGATGTTGTCTGTATCGATGGTGAATCCCATAACCTGGGGAAGAATAACACCTTCATGGGCACACATATCCTTACGCCGAAAGAAGGGGTGGCCATTCATATCAATGCGTTTAATTTCCCCGTATGGGGCATGCTGGAGAAAATTGCAGTGAACCTGCTGGCCGGCGTACCGGCGGTAGTGAAGCCGGCTACCTTAACCTCGTACCTGACCGAAGCGGTGGTGAAGGAAATCATCGCCTCCGGTATTTTACCCGAAGGCGCTTTGCAGTTACTCTGCGGTTCAGCCGGTGATCTGCTGGATCATGTAACCAGTCAGGATGTCGTGACTTTTACCGGCAGTGCCAGCACCGGATTAATGCTGAAGAAAACCAAGGCCATCCTGGAGAATAATGTGCCTTTCAATATGGAGGCCGATAGCCTTAACTGTATTGTTTTAGGAGAAAATGTTACACCCGCCGATCCGGAGTGGGATATTTTTATCAAGGAGATCCGGAAGGAAATGACCCTCAAAGCCGGGCAACGTTGTACAGGAGTGCGCCGCATTTTTGTACCTGAGAATAAAATGGAAGAAGTCTGGAAAGCCATTGCCACATCGCTTTCACAAACGGTGATTGGAAATCCCCTGCATCCTTCCGTACGGATGGGCAGCCTGGCCGGACAAAGTCAGCGCAATGAAGTGCGGGAGCAGGTAAACAAGTTATTAGCGAGTTCACAGATTGTCTATGGCTCACTGGATAGTGTGGAGGTAACAGATGCGGATGCCATGCAGGGTGCTTTTATGTCACCCTTGTTATTGCTGAATGATCAGCCTCATACTTCTTCAGAACCCCATAATATAGAAGCTTTCGGCCCGGTGAGTACCATCATGCCCTATAAAGACAGAGAGGATGCTATTGCCCTCAGTAAACTCGGCAAGGGCAGTCTGGTCAGTACGATTGTTACTGCCAATACCCGGGAGGCGCGTGATTATGTGGTCGGAGCGGCTTCTTATCATGGACGTATCCTGGTGCTGAATAATGAATGTGCCAAAGAAAGCACGGGTCATGGTTCACCGCTGCCCTTACTGGTGCATGGTGGGCCGGGTCGTGCCGGTGGCGGGGAAGAAATGGGAGGACTGAGAGGGGTGAAGCATTATCTGCAACGCACGGCCTTACAGGGATCGCCAACTATGATTACGGCTATCACCGGCGTGTATCAGCCATATGCCATAGGAATCAATACGGGTATTCATCCGTTTAAAAAGTATTTTGATGAACTGCAGATCGGGGAACAACTGATTACGGAAAAAAGAATTATTACTTCGGAAGATATTGAGCGGTTTGCCGATCTGACCGGGGATCATTTTTATGCGCATATTAAAACCACGGATTTCACCGGGACCATGTTTGAGCAGCAGGTGGCACACGGGTATTTTATTATGAGTATCGCCGCAGGGTTATTTGTAGAGGGCTATGAAAAAAATCCGGTGCTGCTGAATTACGGGATCGATGAACTGCGTTTCACCAAACCGGTGTACCCGGGTGCGGAAGTGCAAATCCGGTTTACCTGCAAGGAGAAATTGCCCAATGATAAAAGGGTGATTGAAAAGCCGGAGGACTTTAAGCGCGGGGATGATATTGATAAAGGGATTGTGAAATGGCTGGTCGAATTTTTTGATGCCTCCAACGAGATTAGGGGCGTGGCCACGATATTGACGATGGTGGCCAAAAAGCCTTAGGCTAGTCGGTAGTCAGGAGTCAATACACCCTCTGAGAAAATATGGCTTAATATTCAGCAGATTCTCGTTTTACGAGATCTATCCGCTACTCACAACTTGCTTAAAATCCGTGCAAACCTGCCTGCCGGCAAAGGCAGGTCCGTGTGATCCGTGGCCTGCCTTTCTGTATTCTTTCGTGTGTATTCGTGTGATTTCGTGGCCACCACTTTGCCGAAGGCAAAATTTGCGCAGCAAATACTTTTGTGTTCATTCGTGTATTTTCGTGGCCCAAATACCGCAAAGCGGCCTTCCATGGCTTAACTTTACTACAGAAACCTTCGTTATGGACGCATTTGTAAAATCATCTTTTCACAACGGAATTACCAGCATTGAATTCTTTCATCCGCAAAGTAATTCACTGCCAGGCCGGATACTGGATGAACTGGCCCAGGCTATTCATGCCGCGGGTAATGATGAAGCAACCAAAGTGGTACTGATCCGGAGTTTCGGGGATAAAGCTTTTTGTGCCGGCGCTTCGTTTGATGAACTGGCCGCTATCCGCAGCAAAGAAGAAGGATTGAAATTCTTCAGTGGTTTTGCCCAGGTGATTAATGCCATGCGCATTTGCCCTAAACTGATCATCGGCCGGATACATGGTAAATGTGTAGGCGGTGGTGTCGGACTGGCCGCAGCTGTGGATTATGCCATTGCAACGGATGCAGCTGAAGTTAAGCTCAGCGAATTAGCGGTGGGGATCGGACCCTTTGTAGTCGGACCCGTCGTGGAAAGAAAGATTGGCAACTCCGCCTTCTCTCAGCTGGCTATAGATGCCACCCGTTGGCGCAGTGCTGAATGGGCACGTAAAAGAGGCTTATACGCCGAACTCTACAATACCGTGGAAGATATGGATGAAGCCATCAGTCGGCTGGCCTACCTGTTGGTACAATCCAGTCCGGAAGCCATGGCTGAACTGAAAAAAGTTTTCTGGCAAGGCACCGAACACTGGGATCAGTTGCTTGTTGAAAGGGCTGCTATCAGTGGACGTCTCGTACTGAGTGATTTTACCCGCAACGCCATTGAATCTTTTAAGAAGAAATAGTGCAGCAATTCAATAACGGCAATTTTCACCTACTCTGCGATAAACTGGCGCGTAAAGACCATGACCTGAAAGGAATCATCCGGGAATATGGATATCCCCCCATGTGGACCCGTCCGGCCACCTTTCAAACCCTGATCCTTACCATACTTGAGCAACAGGTTTCCCTCGCATCTGCGTATGCCGCATTTAAAAAACTGCGGGAAAAAATTGGTTATGTGACCCCAGCTAAAATACTGGCTTTGACCGATGAGGAAATGAGAGCCGTTTATTTTACCCGTCAGAAAATGGGCTATGCCCGCGAACTGGCCAGGGCTATTCATTCCCGCAAACTGGTACTGAAAAAACTCGAACCCCTGCACGATGAGGAGGTAAGAGCCCAACTGATCCAATTGAAAGGCATAGGACATTGGACCATTGATGTGTACCTTATGCATGCCCTTCAACGTACCGATCTTTTTCCCCTCGGTGATATTGCCCTCGTGAATAGCCTCAAACTCATCAAAAAACTTCCTCCGGATATTTCCAAAGAGGAGATGCTGAAAATTGCCGAACCCTGGCGACCCAACCGGACCATCGCGGCCATGTTGTTGTGGCATGCCTATATTCAACGGAAAGGTATTGTAATCAGTCAGTAGTTGGCAGCAGGCAGTCGGCAGTCAACAGCCCCTCCTGAGGAAAGATTGGTGGAATTGGTTCTTATAGGAATGTGGAGTCTGTAAAACCTTCCTGATCTGAGGATTTTTTACTTTTTACTTTTGATTTTTGACTTCTCCGTTAAACAACCCTACTCCCTCCATACTACGATTCACTCCGGCTTTCTGCCGATTCACTCCTTCCTGCTTATCTTTTTCTCCCGGGTGCTGTTAGTATGATTAAACAAAATAAATCAACTATGGAACTCAAAAACATTTTCCGTAAATCTGCCCTGGTAATGGCCCTTGGCTTACCGGTATTGCTGACCAGCTGTGATAAAGACGAAGATCCGGTAAGCAATACGATAACCGATGTAGTAGTGAATAATGCCTCTTTCAGTACCCTGGAAGCAGCTGTGTTGAAGGCCAATCTCCAGACCACCCTGAGTGGTACAGGTCCCTTTACTGTATTTGCTCCCAATGACGCCGCTTTTACGGCCTCTAATTTCACATCTGCCACACTCAACAGTTTAAGTGCGGATAGCGTATCCAAGATCTTATTATACCATACAATTCCTGCCCGGATACTGGCCGCTGATGTACCGGCTGGACCAAATGCTAAAGTGGTGACTGCCAGTGGTGACTCAGTATTTGTGACCAAGAACAGCAATGGTGTATTTATTAACGGTATCCAGGTTACTTCTGCGGATGTAACTGCTGATAATGGAGTTATCCATGTGATAGGCCGTGTGTTGAATCCCCCTATTGGAAATATTGTAGAAACTGCAGTAGCTGCCCGGCTCGATTCATTGGTAAAGGCGGTTACCCGTGCCACCACCGCCCCCGGTGGTGACCCAACCCTGGCTAGCACCTTGAGTACTGCCCGTTTGACGGTATTTGCCCCTACTAATGCCGCTTTCACCCAGTTACTCAGTGCTTTATCTCTGACGGATATTAATCAGATACCGATTGGCACCTTGCTGGCCGTATTGCGTTACCATGTGGTAGGTGCCCGTGCATTTTCGTCTGATCTGGCAAATGGTAACCTGACCATGCTGGCCGGTGGAAATACCACCATCAACCTGACCAATGGAACTGGTGGTGGTCCCAGCATTCAGGGGAACGGAAACGGCGGAAACCGCTCGAATATCACCGCTACGAACATTGTGTGCCGGAACGGTGTTGTACACCTGATCGATCGTGTGTTGTTGCCCTAAATAAGTCCCAATCCCACATGACTATGAAAAGCCATTAACTGCCCTGTTTCAGGTTTGCCGGAACAGGGCAGCTTTAATTTTTTAGAAAATGTTCAATCACCGATACCGATACCTGTTTATTCTGTTGCTGGCACTGTATACTTTTTTTAATACAGTTGTCTGCGATGTGTATCATTATTTCCGGATTGAAATCGAGTGGTACTATGCGGCCCTGACCATTCTCTCCGTTACCCTGGTAACCTGGGAGGGAAACCGGCTGATCAAGCCCTGGTTTAAGAAAAAATTCCTGACTCCTAAGACCAAGGTCCGTTTCCTGGCCTTTTTTTTCATTGCCGGAAATGGTGTAGCCCTGCTTGCAGCGATTGGTACGGTATTCTTTTTCGGTACAGTGATACATGATTACAGCTGGCAGGAAAATCTCAATCCGTATAAACTGAACATTATCTACGGCAGCCTGATCAATCTTTTTCTTCACCTGCTCAATGCCATTCATTTCTTTTTCCGGGAATACCGGCGGCAATGGAAAGAAACAGAAGAACTCCGGCAGATCAGTGCCCAGGCGCAGATCCAACTGGTGAAAAGTCAGATCAATCCGCATTTTCTCTTCAATAACCTGAATGTGTTGTCCGGCATGGTGATCAAAGACAATCCGGAAGCCAACCGGTTTATTGAGGAGTTTTCCAAAGTATATCGTTATATACTCAGTAACCAGGAGAAGGAACTGGTGGAGCTTCGCTCCGAACTTGATTTTATACAACCGTATATTTTCCTTCTCCAGACCCGTTTTGATCAGGGTTTATCGGTAACCGTGAATATTCCGGAGCACTACAAGAGCTGGCATGTGGTTCCGGCTGCGTTGCAAATGCTGATAGAAAACGCAATAAAACACAATGTGGTCAGCCGGAATAAGCCATTGCATATTGATATTCATACCAATGGAAATCAGACACTCGTAATCAAAAATAACGTTCAGCCACGATTGGCTGTTGAATCCTCTACCCGGATTGGCCTGCAAAATATCCGGAAGCGATATGAACTAATTTGCGGCAGGGATGTTGTGATTAAGCAATCGGAAAAGGCGTTTGAAGTTGCCATCCCCCTCCTGCAATTAAACTGAAACAATGAAGCTGATCATCGTAGAGGATGAACAACTGGCCACGGAAAGGCTGAAGACCATGCTCAGGAAATATGATCCTGCCATTGAGGTCATTGCCTGCCTGGAGAGTATTGAAGATACCGTGCAATACCTCAAAACGCATAGCCATCCGGATCTCCTGCTGCTTGATATTCACCTGTCCGATGGACATAGTTTCGAAATTTTCAAACAGGTAAACTATAGTGGTCCGGTGGTATTTACCACCGCTTACGATATTTATGCGCTGGAAGCATTTAAGATGCTCAGCATCGATTATATCCTGAAACCCGTGACACAGGATGCATTAGCTGCAGCCCTCAATAAATTCAAATCGCTTTCTCTGTCTTTCAATGCCGCTCAACTTCGTTCACAGTTACCCTCGATCCAGGAACAACGGTATAAAAAACGGTTCCTCGGTAAAATCGGACAGCGGCTTTTCTTTATAGATACCAATGAGATCGCATTCTTCCAGGCAGAAAACAAGATTGTTTACCTCATAGATAAATCCGGCACCCGGTATATTGTGGAACATACCATGGAAAAACTGGAAGATCAACTCGATCCCCGTCAGTTCTTTCGTCTCAACCGGAAATTCATCGTCAGCATTCAGGCCATCCAGCAGGTAAAGCCCTACTTCAACAGCCGGTTAAAACTTTCAGTATTAGGTGCCCCTCAGCAAGAGGAAATGGTCATCAGCCGGGACAGGGTGGCGGAGTTCAGGCAATGGGCGGAGTACTAGTTAGTAGTTAGTAGTCGGGAGTCGGGAGTCAACAGCCAGCTGCCAGTCGGCAGTCGGCAGTCAGCAGTCGGCAGTCAGGAGTCAGGAGTCAACAGCCCCTCCTATAAATTTTCTAACAGATATTGAGGCTATACTGCTTTACCGATCTTAGGATTTTTTACTTTTTACTTTTGAGTTTTGACTTCCCCGGGGTTTTCCCAAAATGAGTATATTTAGCAGGGCCACCAAAGCCCCCTGCTCATGTCCACCAGTCTGCTGTTGCTTATTATCGTTATCTACTTTTCACTTTTATTAGTCATTTCCCGTTTTACCTCCCGGCAAAGCCGTGATAATACTTTTTTTGATGGGGATCGTCAATCGCCCTGGTTCCTGGTAGCATTCGGGATGATCGGTTCGGGTATTTCGGCCGTATCACTGGTGTCGATACCCGGGAATGTGGGCAATAATCATCTTTATTATTTCCAGTTTATTCTGGGGAGCATTGCCGGTTATCTCTTTATTGCTTTTGTACTGCTGCCGATATTTTATAAACTACGGGTGGTATCCCTTTACCAATACCTGGAAAGCCGTTTTGGTCCGGTGAGTTACAAAACCGGCGCCTTGTTCTTTATCGTTTCCCAATCATTCGGCGCAGCCCTGCGTCTGTTATTATCAGTCAAGATCCTGCAATATGCGTTCTTTGATGAACTGGGCATTCCCTACGCCGTGACTATTGCCGTGGTACTTTTATTAATCTGGCTATATACCAATAAATCCGGGGTGAAAACCATTGTCTGGACCGATGCCCTGCAATCTTTATTCCTGATCACCGTGATCCTGGTATCCATCATCAGTATCAAAAATGCGCTAAACCTGAGCATAGGAGACATGTTCAGCTCCATTGCCAGTCATCCCTATTCAACAATTTTCGACTGGGATCCGCAATCGGGTTCCAATTTCTTCAAACAATTTATTTCCGGTTTACTGATTACGGTGGCACTGGTAGGACTGGACCAGAGTATGATGCAGAAGACCCTGACGATTAAAGATGCGGCAGGTGCCCGGAAAAATGTACTCAGTTTCAGTTTTTTTATTGCTGCGGCACAGACCCTGTTTCTCGGATTAGGCGTATTGATGTATCTATATACAGAACAAAAGGGGATACCCCTGCTG
>JAKQJH010000124.1 GCA_029561255.1 Bacteroidota bacterium
GGCAGCCACTTCGGGTCGTTTGTTGAAAAGGGAGCATTGCGTCCATTCGCACAGGCGGCGGCGATCGGCGGCGGGAAGTTTTTTGAATAATTTTAATAAGCGGGCGTCCATGAAGACAAAGTTAGACAAACATCAAATTAATAATTTAAAAATCAATTGATTATACTTTTGAAGGCTCGACAAATACCGTTTTTTGTTTTTTATGATACAGAAGGAGCGACCGACATTTGACGAATCATCTAAAACCCGTATCATGAAAAGATTTTTATTCGCTTTTATTTTATTTTGGTTGATAGCAGGATCGTTGGCTGGACAGGAGGATTACTGGGAAAATGCACCAGGCCCATATGGTGGTGATCAACGTTATTTTTATCCAACAAATGGCAGTTTAATATACGCCAGGCAATTGGATAATTCAATTTATCGCTCCAGCGATTATGGTGTTAACTGGACTCTTTTTCAAATACCATCCGCACAATCTGGTTCTGATCACGAAGAACTAGAAATAGGTCCGTCTGGAAATTTTTATTCTGTTACGACTGAAGGAACCGGAAACAACGCAACACGACGATTGTATTATTCAACGGATGAGGGGGCCTCCTGGCATTTGAAAAACCCGCAGTTAAATGTTCTCACCGTGAGGGAAACACCTGCCGGAGCGTTACTCGGGTTTGATACGTCCGACAATATGTACAGATCTTCAGATACGGGAGTAACATGGCAACTTTGTTTTGATGAGTTTCTGTTCTTTACCCCATCGACGGGTAATTTCATCTTCGCAAATGATGGGAAAATAGTATTTGTAAGTTACCAAGGCCCCATCTACTATACTTTGGACGATGGCCAGACCTGGGCGCTGGGCGGCAATGAAATATTCAATCTTCTGGTTCGGACCCGGCTAATGCCATCAGGCACTTTATTCAAAATGCACTTGCTGGATGGCGATCCTTTCAAGTTTTACCGTTCCGATGACTGGGGCACCACCTGGATAGCCTGTGGGGTTGAATTAGAGGATGGGGAAAGCCCTAATTCTGTTGCGCCCTTACCGTCAGGGCGATTGCTGATGACCACAGACCGCCGCCTGTTTTATTCAGATGATGATGGCATTACATGGTCGATTTTATCCACAGCACAGCAAAAACCTGATTTCCTGTATTGGATGTATTCTTTTCAAGACAGTATTATACTCGGTCATTACAAGGGAGCGCTTTTCAGATCTTCTGATGGCGGAAGCAACTGGAATTTTTCAGCATATGGAATGGGCCTGGCCTCTACCCAGCAGTTACTTTTTCTAAGTGATTCATTACAACTCGCTCAAACAGCCACCGGTTTATGGCGTACAGCCGATGCAGGTAATATCTGGTCGCTTCTATTGCCTGATACTAGTACCTCTTTTTCGGCCACCCATACTATCGCCGCCATCAACGCGGATAGTTTTGCCGTTGCAATAAGTCAGCGTGTTCTGCGAACAACAGACGCAGGGCAAACTTTCGAAGATATTACGCCACCACACTTTTTGAACGATGGCGTTTTCAAAACGCAAAACCGGTCTTTATTTACGAATGATTCTTCAGGCATCCTGCGATCTGTTGATTTTGGGCTTTCATGGCAGTCGGTACTACCCGGAGAACTATTGCTCCAATTAGAACAACACCCGAATGGAGTGCTTTTTGCCCGAACATTTTCAATTGAACCATTTTCAAATGGTGTTCATAAATTTCGAAAAAGCGAAGATTCCGGAAACACTTGGGAAGAATTGTCGGTGCCAAACCTGCAAGGCTTTTCCGATATTTCCATAAGCAATACTGGTGTCCTCTATGCCATTAAACAACATCTACTGGCATATTCTTCCAACCTTGGACTGGACTGGACGGTAGCAGAAATCTCAGACGAAGCACCAGGTAACAGCAATATTGCCATAAACGAACTGGGGCATATTTTTGTAAACGGGAATCAGGTTATTTGGGCTTCAGTAGATGGGGGGCTCTCATGGTACACACTTCCAACCTGTCCTACGAACGTTGGTTTATTGAATGGTTTGGAATTATCCCCCTCCGGGCAACTGTACATTATTATGAGATCAGGTGCTATTCTCAGATCGCGACCAAGCACCGAAGATGGTGGTTACATCAGTGGCCAGGTGCTTCGGGATGGTGATGCAGACTGCACCACACCGGATGCACAAGAGCCCCTGAAAGGGTGGATTGTAGAGGCAAGTGGGCAGCAGGATTTTTTTATTAATACATCCGATTCGGGCAAATATGCGGCCTACGTAATACCCGGATTATACGATGTAGAGGTGAAACTTCCACAAGACCTGTGGTGGTTAGCTTGTAACAGTACGAGTAACGTACAAATTGGAAGTGGCGAAATAATGGACAGCCTCGACTTCGCTGTTTCTGCCCTGTCCGAATGTCCCCTTATGTCGGTCGACGTGGCAATCCCCCAACTCCGCCGCTGCTTCGACAACACCGTTTACGTTTCCTACTGCAACTCCGGCTCCGAACCTGCCGACAGCGCCTGGGTGGACGTCGAACTCGACCCGTATCTGAGCCTGGTCAGTTCGGATCAACCGCAGGCGCCAATGGGCAACAATACTTTTCGTTTTCAACTGGGCAATATAGATTGGGGTGATTGCGGGCAATTTTCCCTGATCGTGCATGTGGATTGCGACTCCACCGTGATCGGTCAAACCCATTGTGTGGAAGCCCACG
>JAKQJH010000217.1 GCA_029561255.1 Bacteroidota bacterium
TTTTCCGGTTACATCCTTATGATGCAGGATCCTGAACTCAGAGTGCCCCCCTTCTTTTCCTCGCTTATAATCCCCGTCTTCTTCCTTATCAAACTGCGCTCCCCAGTCAATAATTTCCTGTACTCTTTCCGGCCCTTCCTTTACCACAATTTCCACCACTTTTTCATTACAGATACCGTCACCGGCTATCAGCGTGTCTTCAATATGTTTGGCATAACTGTCATTCTCCATATCATTCACCACCGCAATACCACCCTGCGCATATTTGGTATTCGTTTCGTCGTCCAGGGCCTTGGTCATGACCAATACTTTCCGCTCCGGAAACCGGTTGGCCATTTTCAGGGCATAAGTCAATCCCGCAATTCCTGATCCGATCACTAAAAAGTCTGTTCGTTGCATGCTACCCGTTCCGCAAGGGAAATTTGATGAAAAATTATTTACCACCGGTACGAAGATACTCAATTGCTCCTTTTACTATAAAATACTGCGCGGCCCCGTAAGTCAGCATAATCACCAACCCGGCCAGATCAAAAGGTTGATAAAATTTATTGATCGCCAGTACAGAATCGGACAGCACAAATAATGCCGCGCCGGTCAGCATGGACCATCCCGCATTTTTTAACCGAAGCGATGTCATGTGCATCGCCATCAGGAGCATAATACTGATTACCAGCCCATACACCCTGACGGGTATGGTCAACTCACCAAGATAAGGCGAAAGTTTTCTCATCAGTACACTGTAGTAAATCAGTAAGAAAAGCAGATACCAGCCATTCCCGGGTATTTTCTCCCTTATCCGCACAAAATGAAAGTAGAGGATGTAAAAAATATGTGCCAACAGGAAAGCACTCAAACCAAGCAGGAAAAAGAGTTCATTTTCTCCCTGAAACATCAGCAATACATCTCCGGCCCAGGAAAAGAAGAGCGCGAAGTATATCCATTTTTTCAGCGGACTGCTGACTGCATTTGTTGATGAATAAAAATACAGGAACAAAAAAGGAAGGATCAGGGGTTTACTGATCCATTGGAGAAGCTCATTATTAATTTGTATTCCGGCAATATCTGCCAGCAAAGCTGCCACAAAGGCCAGTACCCAGATTTGTTTTTTCATACAGGCAATTATAAGTCCACCCAGGCCCCGTTCTCTTTTAATAAATTAATCAGTTCTTCCACGGCCACTTCACTGTTTACATTCCGTTTGACCACTTCTTTTCCTTTATAA
>JAKQJH010000229.1 GCA_029561255.1 Bacteroidota bacterium
TCTGCCTGGATTTCCCCGATGTTTTCTTTCGGGAACCCCGGAACAATCCTGTCTACCAATGTATCGTAGAAATGGCAGTGGGTATTGACCCAGTTTTCAAAATCCGCGCCTAATTGATTGGCCGCAGCATGTTTTAAAACATACTGACGCAAGGTAGATCCATTGTCTTCGATCAGTTCGCAGCAAATGATGGAGAGCCCTTTGGAAGCATCCCCGTTAAACTTTTTAAATCGCTTGTACAACAAAGCCGTCATTTTTGCCGGGAAGGAAGCCGGTGGTTCAGCATTCAGGTCATCGCCTTCTTCATAACGGATGCCGGCTTCGGTGGTGTTGGACACGATCATTTCCAGTTCCTCACTCAGGAAAATGGATTCATACGTTTTGTAGTCAGTATAAGGATTGTAAACGCCGGTGATACATTTTACCAGCGCTACTTCTTTGACCGGTTGTTTATCTTTTATTCCTTCAAGATATACGTGATACAGGTTATCCTGTTTGGCAAAAAGGTCACGGATAAATTCTCCACCGGCAATCGGCTGAACGATGGCCACGCCATGATTCATTTTTCCGGCCTGGTTGGCTTTGTCGATCATCCAGTCCACAAAGGCCCGCAGAAAGTTTCCTTCTCCGAATTGTAAAATTTTTACCGGCAATGCGGGTTTCTCTACGGTTTTTGCATTTAAAGGGTTCATCTTCTATGGTTGTTTTTTCTTTTCTTGTTCAGGTGCCCAGCGGTTACCGAATACCCAATTGGGGATAATATCAGCTGCACTGATTCCGGCAGGCAGGTTATTGGCATACCAGGTGTAATCAGTTCCTCCATCACGGTGACAGTTATAATAATATATCCGCTCCCCCCATTGAATCGTGTTAGTGGTGGGCACCCGGTAGATTGCCTGGTCCCGCATATTTTTCGCAAAATGGCAATTCAACAGGTAGAACTGGGCATCTTTATGATAGCGGCCCAGTTGAAATCCATCAAAGCCACTGAAACGGCAATTGAGCAAAACTGTTTTGGAGTCCTTATTTCCTGAACCGTCGTGCCATATAGCTGCTGTACCGGAATGACTGATAAATTCACAATTCTCCGCCCAGGCCCAGCCACGGGGACAATAGAAATCCACGCCGCCTTCCATAATACAGTCCCTGAAGTACCACATGCCATTGCCGGTTTCCCATGGACTGACCGTATCGCCACCATAGGCCCTGAAATGACAATTTACAGCGGCGAGCCGGGTGGCCATATTCATGGTGCGTAAGGCCATCTGGTGACCATCTTTTTTCAGCATCCGTACTTTGTTTGCCCCTGTATCGGATGCACATACGATAACCGGCGGGGTGTTGTAATCAAAGCCAAAACTATTAACAATGGTCAGGTGTTTCAGTGTTATGTCGTTAGCGCCCACATTTATCGTGGCTACCCCCCAGTCATCCATATGTCCGCATCGCCATTCATCACGGGCGATGGA
>JAKQJH010000261.1 GCA_029561255.1 Bacteroidota bacterium
TGTATTAATCGCCCGGGTTAAAAATTTTGTTTTGAAAAATTGCACAGGCTGGTGGAATATTGCACCCTGATCAAACAAACAAAACCGAAAGAATCATGAACACTGTTGTACCGGATACCGCGATCGCCAATGTTGAAAAAAACGGATTCCTCGATATTGAGCTGGATCCTTCCCTGGATTTGTTTGCCGAAATCGAAAAACTCAAAAAAGAGAAAAATGCCGTGCTCCTGGCGCACTACTACCAGGAACCGGATATCCAGGATGTGGCGGATTATATCGGCGACAGCCTCGGACTGGCTCAACAGGCGGAAAAGACCAGTGCCGACATGATCGTGTTTGCCGGTGTGCATTTCATGGCAGAAACGGCCAAGATCCTGAACCCAGGCAAAAAAGTGGTGATTCCGGATTTTAAAGCCGGATGTTCCCTGAGCGACAGCTGTCCTCCCCCGCTTTTCAAAAAATTCAAAGAGCAACATCCCGATCATATCGTGGTCAGCTACATCAACTGCAGCGCGGGTATCAAGGCCCTGAGTGATGTGATCGTGACCAGCAGTAATGCCCGCGTGATCGTCGAAAGTTTCCCCAAAGACCAGAAAATAATTTTCGCACCGGATAAAAACCTTGGGGCGTACATCAACAAAGTCACCGGCCGCAACATGCTTCTCTGGAACGGTGCCTGTATGGTTCATGAAATTTTCAGCCTGGAGAAAATCACCAGACTGAAAACCCGTCACCCAAAAGCAAAATTCATTGCCCACCCGGAATGTGAGGAACCCGTATTGCGCCTGGCGGATTATATAGGGTCAACTACCGGCTTATTGAAATATACGGAGACGGATGATGCCATGGAATATATCGTGGCCACTGAGACCGGTATTCTTCACCAGATGATGAAGGCTTCTCCAAACAAGACCTTTATTCCGGCTCCTCCCACGAATAACTGTGCATGTAATGATTGTCCGCATATGAAACTGAATACCCTTGAGAAATTATATCTCTGTATGAAGTATGAGTTGCCGGAAATCAATATGGAAGAAGAATTAAGGCTGTCCGCATTAAAACCGATAAAGAGGATGCTGGAAATCAGCAGCCAGGCTGGTCTTTGACGTGAATGTCCCGCTATGAAAAAACTACTTTTTTTACTTTCCTTTTTTATTGCCCTGTCCACTTCTGGTCAGTCGGTTAAAGAACTGATTACCCGTGGCCAGCAGTTACTGGGAGAAAAGAAGTTTACCGAAGCCCTCGATATCTACAATAAGGCGTTTAAAAAAGATTCCACCAAATATGATGTCTTTACCGGTCGGGGCACGGCTTATTTTGAATTAAAGGAATTCCAGCTCTGTTTTAATGATTTTTCAAGGGCGATTGCCCTGGAACCCGATTCGGCTTTGGCCTACCATTACCGGGCTAACCTCATGTATGTATTGAATTATACAGATGAGGCCATTGCGGATAATACCCGGGCTATTGAACGAACGGCGGATGAAAAATTTCTGCTGGGTTGTTTTATCAACCGGGGTAGTGCGAAAGAACAAAAAAGAGATTTCAAAGGTGCGTATGAAGATTTTTACCGGGCTTATAGTTATGATACCACCGATATTTCTGTATTGAATAATCTGGGTACTGTACTCGATGAACTGGATCGCCGTGAAGAAGCGATTATGTACCTCAAAAAAGCCATCGCCCTGGACAGTAATTTTGTTGGTCCCTATGTAAATATCGGTTTTCAATACAGCCTGATGGGACGTTATGAGGAGGCGCTGGTCTATTTTAATAAAGCACTTGAACTGGATAAGGATGAACCCCTCACGCTCAATAACCGGGGGTTTACCCGGTATAAACTCAATAACCTGGCAGGCGCATTGGAGGATATCAATAAATCCATCTTTCTATACACAACCAATGCCTATGCATATAAGAACAGGGCGTTGGTCTATCTCGCCCTTGATAAAAAAGAAGAAGCCTGTACCGACCTGCAAAAGGCCAGGGAGCTGCAGTTTGAAAAACAGTATGGCCCTGAAGTAAATGAATTGATTAAGAAAAACTGTCAGTAAGATCAGGGGAGCACTTCGGAGAACATTATTACAGAACAGACGCTGTCTCTTTTACCAGGATTAAGAAAAGCCAGATCCATCCTGGTGATTTCATAATCTTTTATGCGGATGGTATTCGTTAGCTTTATTCCTTTTTCTTTTATCGCCAGGGTATCTTTCGGGTAATAGACCAGCCACCGTTTTTCCCCGGTATTATCTTCCTGTCCCTGATAGTTTTTGCGTAAGGTCTTTGTATAAAAATCAAAGGAAGCGCTGTTGCTTCCTTCCCAGAAATAAATATCCCTTGGATCTGCTTTTCCTTTTATGGCCGCAGCCAGTCTGTTACCCCCCTGATAGTTGAGTACCTGCGGGTAAAAATTAGTATTCAGTAAAAAGAAAGAAAAAACCATGGCTGCCACAGAAAGGCTGATCGATTTTGCCAGGGTATGCATCAGGCTGCTGCGGATAAAATGGATATACACACTTAACAACAGAATGACTCCTGTAAGAATCAAATAGCTGGTGACCTGGAAGGCCCAGAAATTCAGGATGGCTACCGCCAGCAGTATTAGTAAAGTCAGGATCAGTTGTAACCGGTAGATTCTTTTTACCAATAAGGGATTAGTAGCAAAGCGCAACAGAAAACCCGCTGTAAACACCGCCACAAAAGGAAAACCACTGTTCAGGTAATGCGGCAGTTTAAAACCAGAGAAACTGACCAGCCCGATAAAAAAAACAAAGACCAGGGTGCTGGCGATTTCCGTTTTTTGATCTTTAATCCCCCGGATTATTTTGTACAACACATAAAATGAAAAGAAGGACCAGGGGGCAAAGGCCCAGAGAAACGTATGTAAAAAAAAGAAATAGTCCTGTTTCAGTGTATTACCCATCACACCGGTATAACGTTCTGTGCTCTGGTTGAATAAGATAAAACGAACCCCGTCAATATGATCTTTACCGCGGATTACTTTTTCCGGGTGCAGGTTAAACTGCAGGTAATAACAGTAAAGTACCGGGCTGATTCCGGCAACAAATAATAATATAAGCGCCAACCATTTCAGTGAGAAAAGAGATAGCAGCAGCCGGCGGTTAATCGCCAGCAAAATCACAAATAATCCCGGCATTACCACCCCGATAGCCCCCTTAGTCGAAAATGCCAGGGCCAGTCCCGCAGCTGCACCCAACACATGGATCCACCGCTTATGGAGGAGCAGGTCCGTTAACTGCCAGGCGGAAAAGGCAATCATAGCGGTGAGGATGGCATCCATCCGCACATCATTATTGGCCAGTATAAAGGAAACGGCCGATGCCATGATCAGGGCCGCAAGCCGCCCTGTTTCTGCATTGTACAGCGATTTGCCCAGCCGGTATACGGAATACACACCCAGTATGGTCAGGATAAAAGAAGGGAGTTTATAGGCAAAGCCGCTTACGCCCATAATTTTAAAACTCCAGGCGGCCAGCCAAAAATGCAGGTGTGGTTTATCCAGGTAGTCGGTTCCCTTGTCCACCAGGTTTACATAATCCCCGCTCAGATACATGTGCAGGGCTATATTGGCATGATGGGCCGAGTCATTATCCATCAGCGGGACAAATAATCCCGCGAAATAGACGCCACCCAGCAGCACAAAAAGAAAGGTATAGAGCTTCCCGGATAAAACCGGTTGATCAGTTAGTTGCATTTCTCCGGCAAAGTAAATAAAGAAGTCCGGCATTTGATGAACGGACCCGATTTCAGCCGGTAAGGCTGTAAATTGTCATAAAAATCAGCTGATGCGCTCCTTTATTATCTTTTTAATCATATCCCTGTTTATACAGATACCCGGCAATGCCCGTGTAATCACAGACAGTATTCCGGCCGAAACGAAGGATGTGGATTGTCAGGATGCGATTATTGCGGCACTTTATTCGGTGATCTCCGGTCCGGCAGGACAGGCCCGTAACTGGGACCGCATGCGGACCCTGTTTTTACCGGAAGCAAAGTTGGTGGCCACCGGCAAGAAGTCTGATGGCATGATGGGTAAGCGGGTCATGTCTCTGGAGGAATATATAAAAGTATCCGGGCCCTTCCTGGAGAAGGACGGATTTTTTGAAAATGAAATCAGCCGGAAAACCGACCAGTACGGCAGCGTGGTACATATTTTCAGTACCTATGAATCACGAAGAACACTAAAAGATGAAAAGCCCTTTATGCGGGGCATCAATAGTATCCAATTATGGTTTGACGGGAAGCGATGGTGGATTCTCACTGTATTCTGGCAGGGAGAATCCACCGATAACCCGATTCCCCAACAGTATTTAAATTAATCTGCCAGCTCAATCAAAAGACTGGCAATTTTATCCCGGATAAAATCCCGCACCTGATTGAATTCGGCTGGTTCCATGTGTTTGGGATCAGGGATCTGCCAGTCCACAAAGCGTTTGGCCGGCATCCAGGGACAGGCATCGCCACAACCCATCGTCACCACCACATCAAAGGGCGCAAAGGCCTTTACTTCTTCCAGGCTCTTGCTGTCATGTGTGCTGAGATCATATCCCAGTTCTTTCATCGCCGCTATCGCTTTGGGGTTTACAATACCAGAGGGTTTGGATCCCGCACTATAAGCTTCCACCAGGTCGCCACCGAGAATTTTCGCAAAAGCCTGGCTCATCTGGCTGCGGTTACTGTTTTCGATACAAACAAAGAGAAGTTTCTTCTTCATGCTTTCGTTGATTTGAATTTATGTTGTTGAGCGAGTGCAAAGCGTACGAGTAAGATCAGTACCGGTACTTCGATCAGCGGACCGATCACCGCGGCAAAAGCAGCCGGTGAGGAAATCCCGAAAACCGAAATAGCGACGGCGATTCCCAATTCAAAATTATTACCCGCGGCAGTAAATGCCAGGGATACGGATTTCGGATAATCCGTTCCTGCCTTTTTCGACAGAAAGAAGGCCGAAAAAAACATGATCGCAAAATAGATGCTGAGCGGGATGGCAATCAGTAATACATCCCCGGGGATTTGTACGATCAGTTTTCCCTTCAGGCTGAACATCACCAGGATGGTGAACAGTAAAGCAATCAGCGTGATCGGACTGATGGCCGGGAGGTAGCGCTTATTGAACCAGTCTTCGCCCTTCCATTTGATCAATACATAGCGGGAAATCAATCCGGCCAGGAAGGGAATCCCGAGATAGATAAATACACTTTGCGCCACATCGCCGATGGTAATATTGACTTCATATCCTTTCAGTCCGAGTAAGGGTGGAAGTTTGGTGATAAAGATCCAGGCATAAAGACTATAAAAGAGTACCTGAAAAATACTGTTGAAGGCTACGAGTCCGGCTGCATAGAGCCGGTCGCCTCCGGCGAGATCGTTCCATACAATCACCATGGCGATACAGCGGGCGATCCCGATCAGGATCAGTCCGGTCATATAGCCGGGATGATCACGCAGGAAAACCACCGCGAGCAGAAACATCAGGATGGGTCCTACGATCCAGTTCTGAACCAGGGAGAGTCCCAGTATTTTTTTATTGGCAAACACTTTTGGCAATTCTTCATACTTCACTTTCGCCAGGGGCGGATACATCATTAATACAAGGCCAATGGCAATGGGAATATTGGTGCTGCCGGATTGAAAAGAGTTGATAAATCCCTCAGCCGAAGGAAAAAAATAACCAAGGGCCACCCCCACTCCCATAGCCAGGAAGATCCAGAGGGTGAGGTAACGGTCGAGGAAGGAGAGTTTTTTCAAAGCAGGGGAGGTTTGATAGTAGAAAAAGTTAGAAAGAAGATTATTGATTATTGGGGTCGTTTAAAGCAGAAAAAGGTTTAAAGCAGATTATTAATTATTGGGGTCGTTTAGAATAGCCGATTTTCTCTGATGAATTATTTAATAATCACATTACAGACTCTTTCTGCTTTAAACGACCGCAATAATAAATAATCTATAATAAGACACCCACTACGATGAGCAGCGCCAATAATTCTTCCTAACAGCATCCGCTTCCCGGCTCACAACATGCCGCCGGTTTTTCAGCGTAAACCGTAACGGAGAAGATCCCCGTCTTACCTGCTTTAAAATCTTCCAGTTCTTTAGTGCCGAGATAGCTGTTGAGGATATCGTCGGGGATCACGATCGGTTTTTCTTTCTGAACGGTGATATTTTTAAAGCCATTCTTTTCAATCAGGGCGAGATAATCCTGTTTCTGAATAGCGCCAGCCACGCAGCCAGCATACATTTCCGCGTCTTTCTGTAAAGCTTCCGGTAATTCGCCCATCAGCACAACATCGGAAATGCTGAAGTGACCGCCAGGTTTCAGTACGCGGTAGATTTCGCTGATCACACCATCTTTGTTGGGGACGAGATTCAAGACGCAATTACTCACGATAACATCGGCCACATTGGAGGTCACGGGCATTTTTTCAATATCACCCTGGCGGAACTCCACATTATTAAAACCTCTTTTCTCTGCATTGGCCCGGGCTTTATCAATCATGGCCGGGGTAAAATCGATCCCGATTATTTTTCCGGACTCACCGGTTTCAGCACGGGCTATAAAACAATCATTGCCGGCCCCGCTGCCGAGGTCGATTACGGTATCACCGGCTTTTATTTTGGCAAACTGGGTCGGTAATCCACATCCCAGTCCCAGATCCGCGTCCGGGTTATACCCTTCCAGTTCCGTATAATCATCACTCATGATATTATACACTTCGGTGGAGCAGCAGCCCGATCCGCAGCAGGAGGACTGGTTGGTTTCCTTGTCCTGCAGGGCGATTTCGCTGTATTTCTGTTTTACGATTTCTTTGAGTTGTTCATCGGTTTGCATGATGATATAGTTTAA
>JAKQJH010000279.1 GCA_029561255.1 Bacteroidota bacterium
CCCTCGCGGAGGAAGCGGGGCGCATTAGGTTGTACCATCAGTTCTTTCTGCGTTACGATCTCTTTGGTGCTATAGCCAAAGGCTGCATCCTTTGTATGGGCCAGGGCCATAAATTTCCATTTGGTCAGGGCCTCGGGCATCGTGAAGGAAAACTCAATGGCGCCGGTGCTATCGGTCTGGAGCTCGGGCAGGAAGAAGGCGGTTTCGGAGAAGTTTTTGCGGATGGTAATCGGCTCAATTGTATTCGAATTATTTTTAACTTCTTCCACTTTTAGGTATGGCACATTTGTAGTAAATGAAGTTTCTTTTTCAGCAATGGCCGCATCCATGCCATTCTCTTCTCCTCTTTTTAATGAGGGGTGGGCTGGTGTCATTGAGGCCTCCATTGCATTGCCCCCTAACATATAAGTAAAACGACTTGTTGTTTTTTTGTCAAATTGATATTTGAAATTATCGATAGCCATTGTGTTGTCAATTAGCATATCATAATTTTTTTCGAGGTACTTTCCCGCTTGTTGATCAGCGCTCCGATGTGATGAAGTTAAATCTTCAAAATTTGTACTGTTATTCCATGGGTTTTGGAGTTTGTTTAAAGGCCATGGCATAGGTGAATTCCAGTAATGCTCCACAAATTGATCCAGTGAAGCGTCATACATTGCTGCTAATATTTCAGCGGCCACTTTCTCTTTCTTATTTCCGCTGATCCGCAGTTTCCATTTTTCTTCCGATCCGGGTAATGTTTTGTCCCTGAATGTGGCGTATTCTATGTCCAATACTTTATTGGACCAGGGTACATTCGTAATATCCGTATATTGGAAAAAACGGTTATTCTTAACAAAGGCCCAGAGGCTGCTAATGCCACCCCGGTCTTCTTCGTTGACGGGGGTATCAAAAGTTCTTTTCTCATTGCTTAAGCGGATATAGGAATAGTTGCTGGCTTTGTTTATTTGCTGCCGGATCACAAATAAATTTTCGGCGGAGGTTCCTATATTGAACTTCGCTGTTTCTCCCGGCTCCACAGGCCCCATCTTTTTATTCGTCCATAAGTATGCGGCGCGGTTTAGCTGATTGCTCTTTTCATCTATCAGTTCTGTATATTCAACAGACTTCACTTCCTCTCCATTTTTTCCGGTAGCCGTCACTTCAATCACATAAAAGCCCGGAGTCAGATTCCCACTTTCCACTCTCCACTTTCCATTTTCGGGCACACTGTCACTTTTTGTATAAACCGACTCTCCTGTTTCCCAGTTTGTATACTCCGATTCATTATCATATTCATCCACCGGGAATAGTTTCACATATTCTTCCTTGCTCATCAGGAACTGATCGGGTCTTTCCCAGTACCGTTTACGGATCAGGCGTTTTTCTTCCTTTAGTTTATGAATGATCACTTTGGCGGTAGCGGGAATAAATTCTCCATTCATATTCACCGTACGGATACTGAGGGTTTTCAGACTGTCCGCTGGCAATACATCAGGAATGGTAGTAACCAGTTTCATCGCTTTGTAGCTGACGGATACGGCCTGTTCTCCGCTACGGGTTTCGCCGTTGATATCGGTTACATCAGCATAGACGGTATAGTCAAATACCGGTTCAAACTTCTTGTCAATCTTCAGATCGGGGATGGCGGTGAATTCAACATTGAATTTGCCGTCTTTATCTGTTTTTATCTCTCCATGTGTTATTTCCATCGATTGGGCCGGTGGTTGCCACCAACGTTTGAAAAGCCAGGGGTAGAGGAAACGGGCTTCCCGGACCACCCGGTATTTTACCATGGCCCCATCAATATTGTTACCCGCATAGGCTTTGGCCGTACCGGTGATGGTTATTTTATCATTTACTTTATAAGTGCCCTTGATGGGTTCATATTCAACCTGAAATTTCGGACGTTTATATTCTTCTACTTTGAACCCGGTTTGTGCATTTTCTCCTTTAGTATAAATGCTGAAATCTCCATTCAGGCTCCCTTGGGGCAATTGGAATTTGCCATTGAAGGAACCAAACTCATTGGTCTTCAGCTTCAGGCTGTCTACGTCTTTGTCATTGGCATCCCGCAGGTAAACCGTGGTGGTGTACCCGGCACGGATATCCGCTTTTTTAATATCCATATTCAGGGCCAGTACAATGCCTTTGAGGTAAAGCGTTTGTCCCGGACGATATATGGCCCGATCAGTGAAAAGATGTATGGCTGTTTTGCCATGCGTGTTTTGGTCCTCGTTGTTCCGGTAATAGTAATAGTCATTCTGGTATTCATTCATGAACAACCGGTCATTGTCATGTTTGATATCCAGGAGGAATGAATAATTCCAGTAGTTATTTTCTTCTTTTGCCGGTCGCTCCATTTTAAAGAAACCATTGGCATCTGTGGTATAGGCTTTGCCTCTTAATTTTATGTTTTTTGATTGCTTCTGATCATATTTCTGTTCCCATACCTGTATGCTTGCATTGGCCAGGGGCTGACCGGTTTCGCGGTGCAGGACAAAATAGTCCTGGTCTGTGTTTGCATAACTGATCCCGGATACATAAAAGCTGCGGGCCCCCAACAAACTCTTCGCATTTTTAAAATCGGCATTGTCTGAAGCCAGTAAGATGTATTCACCTGCTGGCAGGCCATCTATTTTTATCTCCACTTTATGTTCCTGTAAGTCATTGGTAGCCGGCAATGGTTGTTGCCAGCTCTTCATGACTGGTGCGCTGACCAGGGTGGGCCAGTATTTTTCATTATATTGATTTTCCAGCTGGGTGCGGAGTTTTTCATCGGAGCGGATGAGCCTTAAGTGCAGGGTAGTTACATTTTTATAGGTAACCAGGGAGCGGAAGGGCATGTCCGGACTGTTTACTTTCTCCAGCTGAAATTCAAAACTGCTTCTGTTCAGTTCGACCAAGAGATTTCCGGCATTGATCTTTCCTTCAGAGGAATCTTTTTGTAATTGCAGTTTTTCAGCAATTTCTTTTGCCTTTATCCGGGCATATTGGAAAGTAGTATCGCCGTGAGGTTTGTAATCATTGGCCTGCTCATTATAATATAGTGCCAATAAATACCAGGCCTGGGCGGCTGCCGGGTGGTTTTCGTACTGCCGGGCAATATGGTTGATGCTGTTAAAGTACAGTTGGTCTTTATCGGGGTGGGTGGAGTTTTCTTTTACAAATCCCAGCCGTTTCAGATCCGCATCTATGAGTGCATCCGGTTTAGTGTCGTTAAGATGGAAGGCAATGAGTTCCTGGTAGATCAACAGGGCTTTGTGTTGAAGCGACAAGGAGTCTTTCGTCGTGAATTTTCTTTTTATAAAATCAGCTGCCGGGTCAAAGGCGCTGGACTGGTCAATTTCAAAAGCATAGGCGGGTTTAGTGATATCCCTTTCATCATTTTCAAAATAGTTCAATGCATGGTGAGCCAGCAAGTCGTACAGTGTGGGACGCAGGTGGCGCACATTCCCTTTAATGATGATTGCATTGAACGGATCCAGTTTTGTCTGTTGCAGAAGGCGGGTGTCTTTCAATGATTGCAGGTAAAGCTCACTGATCTTTTTGTGAAAATCCTCCGCTCCCCAGGTGGCGATATCCGTTTTATTAAATTTCGCCGTCTGCGTGCGGTCCATTAATTCCCAGCGGTTCCCCTGGTAGTAATTCCAGTACATGCCGGCTATAATATTTTTAAGTAGAGCAGTTACGGGTTCTTTGCTGGTCTTCAGCTCTGTTTCCATTTCCCGGATGGAAAGGACATCGTTGTCTTCCCGGGTGTCGGACTGCAAGCCGGATATGTATAATAAAGATTTTATGACCTGGGCATCCTGCTTTTCTTTTTTAGCCAGGGCATAAATTTTCTTTACTTCCGTCAATGCGGATTGGGGCAGTCCTTTCTGGCTGAACTGTTCCACTTTCTTCCATTCTTTATCGTAGTTTTTGACCGGTGTCTGGCTCTGGCTGTTCATAACAAAAAAGCAGGTAAAAAGGATGGTTAGGATAAGGTTATGCTGGAGTCGCATTTTCATGCTGGTTTATTTTAGTATAAAGGTAGTGATTATGCGTCAGCGCCCCCTTCGGGAGACATGTGCGTCAGCGTCCCCTTCGGGAGACACTGACGCTAATACAAGATGCAATGCTGGTTATGATTTCATAATCCTGCAACAGGAAATCCGTGTCAGGTAAGGAATGACGCAGAATCCTGCATTTCTCCGCAAATTTTGCCCGGGTCTTTAACATTTTGTTACCCCCTTGTTTTGGCACGCTGGCACGGGTTTGGAAATACTCTTTACAGAACCGAATTATTTCACTTTTAAATTTTAAGTCATGAAAAAAATCTTTACACTCTTTATCGCCTCTCTTTTTTCACTGAGCCTGCTGGCTTTCGACGGAACCCGGTTGAGCATTTCATCTGCCTCCACCAGTAAGGAACTGAAAATTGAAATTGATGGCCGCAAATTCAGTATGAAAAACAACAGCATTACCGTCGGTTACATGGGCGAAGGTCGTCACCAGGTGAAGATCTTCCGCGACAGTAAAAAGAACGGCAATGGCTTCGGCCGCAAAGAAGATGTTGTTTATAACGGCTCCATTATCCTCCGCCGGGGCTTCCATACTGATATTACAGTAAACCGTTTTGGTAAAGTCCTGATCGATGAACGCCGTATTGACCGTAACGACGACTGGTACCAGGAAGAAGATGACGTATATGACAATGACGATTACGGATATGATAATGGAAATGGCAATGGTAACGGTGGCTGGAACGGTGGCTACGGTAATGTCATGAAAGCCGCTGAATTTGAAACCCTGAAACAATCACTTCGCAAAGAGTGGTTTGAAAGCAACCGTCTTCAATCCGTGAAGTTTGTGATTGACAAGAATAATTTTACCACTAAACAGGTCAAGGAACTGATGATGCTCTTCACCTTCGAAAACAACAAGCTGGAAATCGCCAAGTATGCTTACTCCAAAACGGTGGACAAGCAGAACTACTACCAGGTGAATGAAGTGCTGACGTTTAACAGCAGCAAGGAGGAGTTGGCGAAGTTTATCACGAGGGGGTAAGAATGAGTAATGAGTAATCAGTAATGAGTAATTCCTAAAGCAG
>JAKQJH010000285.1 GCA_029561255.1 Bacteroidota bacterium
AAATGCAAAACATATTTGATACAGGGCTGCCACATTATTACCAGACTGCCACTAAAAAAACTGTATTAATCTGCGTTTTCTGCGTACTGATCTGCGCAATCTGCGGGAGTCCTTTTACCCGAAGCGCTCCACCTCAAACGGACGCAGTTCCATACTGGTTGGCACCCGGTTCACCAGTTCGCTGACCAGTTTTCCGGTACCGGCACCAAGGCTCAGTCCCAGCATGGAATGACCGGTAGCCACCGTCACATTCGACAGCTTTTTTACCCGCCCGATAAAAGGAAGCCCATCTGCTGAACAAGGCCGGTAGCCATACCAAATCTTTTCTTTGGGAGGCAGGGGCACATCAAACTCAGGATAGAAACGTTTCACCGCATCAAGTATACCCTGCACCCGGTTCATCCGGGGCGGCGTTTTATGAGAAGTGATTTCCATAGTCCCCCCAAACCGTATTTTATTTCCATCCATCGGTGTCAGGGCTACCCGTCCCTCCACCAGGATGGAGGGATAATTAATCTTGTAGGGAGAATCTTCAAGCGTCACTGAATAACCACGTCCCGGCATCAGGGGAATATCCAGGTCAAGCATTTTGGCCGTTTCCCTTCCCCATGAACCAGTGGCCATCACTACTTCATCCGCTGCAAAAGCCTGTCCACCGGAAATTACTTTACTGACTTTACCACCGCTCGTTTCAAAGCCGGTTACTTCCGCATTCCGTATCAATTCCACACCTGCAGTGGGCAGGTAGGCCAGTAACTGGCTCATCAGTTTATTGGGATAGCAATGGGCGTCACACTTAAAGAAAAGGGCTCCGATCGCATTAATGGTGGTATGGGGTTCCAGTTGATCGAGCTCCTTTTTACTCAGCAGTACCGTATCCGTCAATCCGAGTCGATGGGCTTTCTCAATGGTATGATGAGCATGTGCTGCCGCTTCGGCTGTCTGGAATATTTCAATCAGCCCTTTCTGCTCATAACCAAACTGCAATCCGGGAATCCGGGTCCATTCTTCATACTCTCTCTTACTGAGTATCGCGATATCTCGAAGGGGTTCAGCGGCCGCTTCCACTTTTTGCGGGGTGGCACTGCGCATGAATTTCATTCCCCAACGGATCAGGTTCATATCAAAGCGGGGTTGTACATAAAACGGACTCTTGGAATTCCACATCCATTTAAAACCCAGTTTTACAATACCAGGAGTGGCCAACGGAATAAAATGAGAGGGACAGATATACCCGGCATTGCCATAGGAACAATTGTCTGAAAAATCACCTTTATCAATTACGGTTACTTCCCAGCCTGTTTTACGGAGATAAAGTGCCGAACTTAATCCGATAATACCTCCTCCGATAATTACAACCTTACTCATAAATTCATTATTTAGCCCATTTTTGTTGCAGCATTTTTATAAAATATCCACCCACCACACTTCTGGCCTGGAAGCCAACCTGTTTACCATTCGTCGTCTCATGCCAGTCACTCAGTGGCACCCGGTCTGGTGTCTGCGTGGCAAAATTATAGACTGGTTCAATCAAAGCCTGAAAATCCTTTATATCCTCAGCTAAGGTTGCTGTCCAGACAATCCAGTCAGACTTGGTATAAGTTCTCCGGCTATCCAGCGGAAGGCCAAAGGGCTGTTGCTTCTTCAGGTAATACTTTATTTCTTTCTGAGCTACAGATACAGGGAAAAGCCCGAGTCCGAGGAGTTTATCCCAAACGAGGTTATACTTCTGGCTCCAGGTTTTGTTTTTGTCAAAGGTCAGAGCATAATGATCTCCTTCCTCCGCCATCTGCATCCAGCGGGTGGCATAATCCATGGCGATATTATGGTAATTACCGGCCTCCCCTTTCTTCCCAAGTCCGCGGGCCATCTGTGCATAGGCAGCAATACCGGCAATGGCTTTGAGTGATAAATTGGTGTTGCGGGCCAGGTGACCGGCAAAATCATCGGTACATAATTGATTGGCCGGATCAAACCCATCCTTCACCAGAAATTCTACCCATTGACTCAATACGGTCCAATGCTTTTTGGCAAAATCAAATTTATTCTCCGCCTTACAAATGGCGGCTGTCAATATGATCATATTACCTGCTTCTTCGACCGGCATATCTTCCGGGTAAGTTTGTCCATTAGCTATGGGATAAGTTCCCAGGTCATGGGCCGGAAAAGGCTTGGTCCATTTACCTGATTCACTATAAACCATCAGCGGTTCCACCATCCCTTTCAATAGTTCGGGATTATAAAGCAGACTCAGCGGTGCAGAGGGATAAGTTACATCCACGGTCCAGATGGACCCGTTACTGAAATTTTCCTTTTGTGGAAACAACACTTCATTATTGGGCCCCCGCACCAACTTATGGGCCGCCAGCGATTGCCGGTAAGCCATCACACATAACTTGGCATAGGCTTCTCCTCCGGCTTTTTCTGCATCGGCAAAAAGCTGCCGGTCAAATTTGTCACACCGATCCATCACGCTAACTGATGCTTCCATGGATTTATCCAACATTTGTTCGGTGGATGTATAATTCTTCTTCCACCAGGCTTTCAGGTCCTGGTTGAAATACTGAATGGAGTACAGGTCATCGTAAGCAAGCAACAATGTCTGGGGCACCGGCAGTTCCCCGATTTTACCAAAGTCGATTTTTGTTTCGGTATATCCTGTTAGTTTCTTTCCCGGCAAAGTACTTTCGAGGCTCTGCCTGATCTTTGGGTTTTTGTAAGCCGCCACATAGAGATAACCCCAGTCGATACGGACATCATCTCCTTTCGTTTTTAGTACAGGCTGTGCTACTGTGCCTGACTTCAGATATTGCAACTTCCCAAATACGCCTTTTTGGGTTTTTACAGGTGTATTGCTTTTATTCCGTACAAGGTTATCTGAACTGAGGAAATACAGGGACACTTCATGTTTTTTCTCATCCAGTGACTGTACCAGGAACTGTACATAGGTAGCCGGCTTTGACAGGAGATCCACATCTGTAGCGATGAGGGGCGAAATAAAATCGCATAAAAGGAATACCGGCCCGCAGTGAAAACTGTATTTGGATTTGGTGGCGGTCATTTCAAATCCGTTTTGAATAGCGGGTTTCACTCCCTCCATTTTCTTTTGCGTGGCCAATCCTGCGTCTACCCAGGAATATCCAGCGACATTTGTACAATGGATCGACAATACATTATTCCCTTTCTTCAGACTTCTCCGGATCAGTTCATCCAGCGGATATAATTTCAGTTCACTCGTGTAACATCCGGCGCATTGATAAATCAGCTGGCCATTCAGAAACACTTCCACATCATCATCATGCCGGAGTTGCAACTGCAGCGGGTCGGCGGGCAGCTGATCCAGGGTAAATACTCTTCGCACCCAGATCTCCTTCGATTTCCATTCGGTTGTAGCATCATTACTCCAGCCACTGCCAAAAGGCATTTTCCCTTGCATCCATTCTTTCGGATTATAATTTTCATTCATCCAGCTCTTGCCCGGTTTCCGCTCGGTATAATAACAATCCGCCGGCCTGATGGCACCGGGCGCGAGTAAGGTTTCAGGAGGATAAACCGGCTGCCCCAGGAAATTATAATATTGACCATCCACTTTTAATATCCCGACCAGCGATTGTTCAGCCCCGGTCCAGTGTTTGGTAACTGATTCATTGAGTTTATCTGTTGTGCTCCAGATACTGAAATAAGGATCATGGGTAATCAGCGGATATGCGGGCGCTTTATTGACCTGGGAATATGCTGTTATAGTTCCGAATAATAATAAAATAATGAGGTTGTATTTCATAACCGGTTTTTATATAATAATATCAGCCCTCCCTCCTACGTTCCACTTCGGAGGGCA
>JAKQJH010000294.1 GCA_029561255.1 Bacteroidota bacterium
CAGCTTTGGCCTGCTTTCGGCCGCAAATGCCCAGCTGAAAGACGGGGATATAGTAAGAATTAAAAACATCAACAGCGGCAAATTTGCCGTTCCAAAAGATGTAAGCACCGCTCCTGACGCGGAAATCGTCATCAATAACGGACGCAATGATGCCTGGTTTACCTGGAAAGTGATCGCCGTTCCCGGGGGCGCCTATAAATTCCAGAATGTACATACGAATCAATTCCTCGGCATTCTCAACGCCAGCAAAACGCAGTATGGATTTGTGGTACAGCGCCGTACCCGTAACCAGGTGGATCAGGTCTGGACCCTGGTCAAAACCACCAAGGGCTATAAAATCAAAAACAAAAACTCCGGGCTGCTCATTGGAGTGGATGGTGGCGGCACAGCGGCCAACTCCCGTCTGGTACAATGGGGAGATAATGGCGCCACGGATAAAGACTGGCAGTTCGAAACAGTGGGTACCGGTAATTCCCAGGAAGGTGGCCGGAAAATACTGTTCGATATCATGCTCAATAATATTGCTGTTTCAGAAGCCACCCGCAACCAAATCGATAATGGCGATTGTAAAAGGATTTTCGGAGTGGTAAGCATTGAACTCTGGGAACTGGATAATAACAATGAAATGAAAACCCGTCTCCGTTCCTATAATAATATGTCCGAACTCCTGTACCAGCAAACCAATTTCCGTAATCCACCCACTGCGGCCCTCAGCAAATACCAGGATAATAACAACAGCAATACACAAATGAGCAAAGTGACCTATAATATTCCTGAAAACCTGCTGATCAATAAACGGCTGATGCTGGTGGTAAAAACCAATGTGGGCAGCCGGCATAAAGACAATGACTTCGCTTCCTACGATGCCCTGAAAATGAAAGAGGAAGTCCAATCCACTTTCATACTGGATAACCGTGCCGCCCGTACAGAAACCATTGAAACTATCACCGACCTCAGTTCATCCACCCGGGACATGCATTTCCTGGATACTATGATCCCCTTCGCCATCTTTCAGAAAACAGATGATACGCATAAGATATGGGTGAAAATTTCTTGCAAGAAAAACTAATATAACATTGTCATCCCGACGAAGGAGGGACCTAGATCTTGCGAAGCGATGAAGTTGCTCTAAGGGATAAACAACTAATGATTGTTTATCCCTTAACTTTAACCCACAACTTCACATATGAAAAAACTCTTCCTCCTTCTGCTGATTGGCTTTCAAATAGCCGCTATCGCTCAACCCATTACCCTTGCCACACCGGAATCACAGGGTTTTTCCAGTGAACGACTGAAACGGATTGACCGGGAAATGACCGGTTGGGTGGACAAAGGATGGATGCAGGGAGGAGCCGCCCTCGTGATCCGGAATAATAAGATCGTTTATTATAAAGCGGTTGGCTATAATGACAAGGAGTTAAATGTGCAGATGCAAAAGGACCAGATCTTTCGTATCGCCTCGCAGACCAAAGCCATTACCAGTGTGGCCATCATGATTCTTTTTGAAGAAGGCAAACTATTACTGGACGATCCGGTTTCAAAATATATTCCCGCCTTTGCCAAACAACAGGTGCTGGATAAATTCAATGCGGCCGATACAACTTATACCACGGTACCCGCCAAGAAGGAAATCACTATCCGTGAACTTTTAACCCATACTTCCGGATTAGGGTATGCGCAGATCGGTTCCAGGGAAGCAAACGCGATTTATGCTAAATCAAATATCACCGCCGGTATTGGAGTACAGGGAGATAAACTTCTCGATGCCATGAGTCGCCTGGGCAAACTGCCCCTGTTGCACCAGCCCGGGGAAAAATGGACCTATGGACTTAATACCGACCTGTTAGGTTGTTTAGTAGAGGTAATCTCAGGCATGTCCCTCGATGAATTTTTCCGCACCAGGATCTTTGAACCACTGGCCATGACTGATACCTATTTCAGTATTCCCAAAAACAAAGCCTGGCGCCTGGCCAAACTCTACCGCGAAGACTCCACCGGTAAACTGGTAAAGGCTGAAGCCAATATGCTGAATGGTAAAACGGTTACTCCCGATTATCCACTGGAAGGAAGCACCTACTATTCCGGTGGTGCCGGTTTATCCTCTACCATTTATGATTATGGCGTGTTCCTGCAGATGCTCCTCAATGGCGGCATTCATAATGGCAAACGCATCCTCAGCCGCAACACAGTTCGCCTGATGACCATGAACCAGATCGGGGATCTCGCATTAGGCAATGATAAATTCGGTCTCGGTTTCCAGGTGGTCACCGAACGCGGCAGTGCCCGCACGCCCTCCAATCCCGGCACTTTCAGCTGGGGCGGCGCCTTCGCCACTTCCTACTGGGTAGACCCCAAAGAAAAAATGGTCTTCCTCTTTTATCGCCAATTACAGAGTTCCACCCATGGTGATGTGGTAGAAAAGTTCAGGGCGATGTTGTATGGGGCTATGAATGATTAGTAGTTGTACCCTACGGCAAGCCTGCCTGACCGGTAGGCAGGCTCAGGGTGACAGACGTTGTCATGGTGAGCTTGCCGAACCATGCACACTTAGCGTATCGAAGGAGGCATTTCCCTAATATGATACTCCTGCACCA
>JAKQJH010000143.1 GCA_029561255.1 Bacteroidota bacterium
GGAACTGAAAAGGGAGACCAGGGGACGCCCACGGACCTACAGCCGGAAGATAACAAAGAGCTCCCAGGACAAAACACCGGAGGGGGAAACCCGGGCTACTTTCATAGTGAGGGAGGACCTGCTGGAGAAGATCAAAGCGGTGGCCTACTGGGAACGGGCACGGATTAAAGATATAATAAACGGGGCTCTGGTGGATGTGGTGGAGCGCTACGAAGCGGAACACGGAGAAATTAAACCCATACCTGAAAAAGAGTAATAACCAATAAAAAAAAATAAAATCATGGAGAAATATAAAGGATTTAAAAATTATCAGACCTGGGCAGTATGGAACTGGATCAATAACAATAAAGAGCCCGGCCTGTATAACTACTGGATGAATGAAACCAGGAGCACCCCGGAGATAAACGAACTGGGGGAGAAATTACAGCAGTTTTTTAAGTACGATAACAACCCCTTAGAAAATACGCAAAGCCTCTACAGCGACCTCCTAAAGGATACTTTAGACGGGGTATATTGGAGCGAACTGGCCACCGAGCTAAAGGCAGACCACGGGGGGGAAAACGAACAATAAAGGACATGGCGAAGATCTTAGATTTTATCTACAGGGATGAGGGGGAAATTATCCTCCTGGATCCGTTAACCAAACCGGCCAAGCGGTGGATGAAGGAAAACCTCATTATTGACGGGTACCAAAAAACGCCGGAAGGGATAGCAATAGACCGCCGGATATTTGAGGACATACTGGAGGGGATCACCGGGGCCGGGTTTATAATTGAAAACATGGACAGGGTATGAGCACGGCGGGGACCATCCACAGGAGCGCCCCACGGGACTATCATACCCGGGAGGTGCCCGCATGGATCCAGGCCGAGCTCCTGACCCCGCAAAGGATAAAAACAGTAACATGGAGGGGCGGGGAGGTACGGCTCCCGGAGAAGTACGCCAGATATTTGAAACTAAAAAAAAGAGATTATAACCATTTTAAATTTGATGTTATGCCAACGGAAATAGAAGGAATTAAATTTTACAGGATCCCCGAGGTGGCGGAAGCGCTGGGGGTAACAACGGAAACAGTGAGAGCCTGGCTAAAAAAGGGACGGCTAAAAGGGGTTAGAGTAGGGCGCCCCATCCTGATAACTGAGAAGAGTATCCGGGATTTTTTGAACGGGGAAACTACCCCTACTGCCGTTAACATTACATAACGGAAGTAAAAAAACACGGTAAAAATGGAATACATACCCACGGGAGACATCCCCATTTTAATCCTGGCCATGGTGGCGCTGGTTTACCTCATCCGGAGGAAACCGGCCCGGTGGGATCCACCACGGGAGAAGCATGTAATCAATAGCCCGGGGAAGCCATGAACCGGGAAATAAGCGAACCACAGCGGAGAGTTTTGGAGATCCTGGCCACGGTGAACGGCGGGCGCTATTATTTTGATTT
>JAKQJH010000358.1 GCA_029561255.1 Bacteroidota bacterium
ATCGCCTGCCTGGTTTTTGATTCAGTAGCTTACAAGACTGTGGTGAGTAACGGACTGGTGCTGGATAAGAATGGCAACAAGATGAGTAAGCGCCTCGGCAATGTGGTGGATCCGTTTGAAACCATTGAGAAGTATGGCGCAGATGCCACCCGCTGGTACCTGATCACAAATGCATCTCCCTGGGATAACCTGAAATTTGATATTGAAGGAATCAAAGAAGTGCAACGCAAGTTCTTTGGTACTTTGTATAATACCTACCAGTTTTTTGCACTCTATGCCAATGTCGATGGCTTTGCGTTTAAAGAAGCCTATATCCCGGTAAAAGACAGGCCGGAGATCGATCGCTGGATTCTATCCTCCCTGAATACCGTTATAAAAAAAGCCGGCGATTTCATGGATGATTATGAGCCGACCCAGGCCGGACGGGTGATTGAGGATTTTGTAGACGAACAACTGAGCAACTGGTATGTACGTCTCTGCCGCCGGCGTTTCTGGAAAGGGGAGTATGAGCAGGACAAGATTGCCGCTTACCAGACCTTGTACGAATGCCTGGAAACCCTGACTAGGCTGATTGCACCGGTATCACCCTTCTTTAGTGACGTGTTGTTCCGGAATCTGAATGCAGTGACTGGACGTTTTACTGCCGGCTCTGTGCATCATGCCGATTACCCGGTGTATAATGCTTCAGTGGTGGATGCCCTGCTGGAAGAACGGATGCAGCTGGCACAGGATGCGTCATCCTTAGTCCTCTCGCTCCGGAAAAAAGTAAATATCAAAGTACGACAGCCTTTACAGAAAGTGCTGATCCCTGTTTTGAATCCGTCGATGCAGGCACAACTGGAAAAAGTGGAAAACCTGATCAAGGCGGAAGTGAATGTGAAGGAGATTGAGTACCTGGGAGCGGATAATACCTTTATTCAGAAAAAGATCAAACCCAATTTTGTGGCACTGGGAAAAAAACTGGGGCCGAAAATGAAAGCAGTATCCACAGCTTTATCACAATTCACTCAGGAAGACATTCTGAAACTGGAAAAAGAGGGTCAATATAATTTGTCAATTGAAGGCGAACCTGTAATATTACAAATCGCTGAAGTCGACATCAGCAGTGAGGATATTCCGGGTTGGACCGTGGCCGGAAAAGGCAGTCTGACCGTAGCGCTGGATGTGACCATAACCCACGAACTGGAAGCGGAAGGACATGCCAGGGAGTTTGTGAACCGGATTCAGAAAATCCGCAAGGACAGTGGGTTTGAGCTGACAGACCGGGTTGAAATCAGGGTCGCTGCGCCGGATGGATTAAAAGATTCGTTAGCGCAGTTTAAAACCTATATTTGCGCCGAAATTCTGGCGGATACGCTGGACATTGTGCCTGAGCTCAAGGAAGGCACTGAGATAGATATAAACGATGTTTTGCTAAATGTGATTGTTTCAAAAAAAGGGTAATTTATGGCAACTAAAAAGAAACAGGCTCCTAAAAAAGCCGCCAAACCCGCCCCCAAAGCTGCCGCTAAAAAACCGGTAGCAAAGAAAACTGTGAAAAAATCTGCACCCAAACCCG
>JAKQJH010000369.1 GCA_029561255.1 Bacteroidota bacterium
TGACCGGAAAGAACTGGCCAGCCTCCTCAATGAGATCGGCTGTCCGGAACTGGTTGACCACATTATTCTGACCGGTTATGTAAAAAACACCGACCTGCCGGCGATCTACAGCCAGTGCGGAGTATTCCTGTATCCTTCACTTCGTGAAAGCTTTGGGATCCCCATGCTGGAAGCGATGGCCTGTGCTGTTCCGGTGATCACTTCCAATACCTCATCAATGCCTGAAGTGGCGGGTGACGCCGCGATGATTATTGATCCATATAAACCGGAAGAAATAAAAGCGGCCATGTTACGGCTCTGCAATAACAAAGACGTCGCGGCCACCCTGGTCAGCAAGGGAATCAGCCGGGCTGCTGAATTTTCATGGAAAGCCATGGCAGAAGAAGTACTGAAAATATATACCGAGGTCGGCGCAGCTACCGGCATCAGCAAACAAGTGCTAAAACCTGAAATAAAAAAACCCATTCCTGTTATCTGATAAACCGATCGGTTGAAAACAAACTAAACTTTATTTTATGCTATTTATAAAAATACTTTTCTGGGTCATGATTGCCATTGTACTCTATACCTATATAGGTTATGGCATTGTGCTTTATTTCCTGGTAAAGCTGAAAAGACTATTCAAAAAATCCACCCCGGCGGAAAACATGGAGCGTTATGAGCCGGAAGTCACGCTGTTTATTGCCGCCTACAATGAAAAGGATTATGTGGCAGACAAAATGAAAAACACATTGGGACTTGATTATCCGAAAGAAAAACTCCGGATTGTATGGGTCACGGATGGTTCGGATGACGGCACCCCGGAATTGTTAAAGCAATACAAGGAAGCCATTGTACTACATGAAAACGGACGGAATGGTAAAATTGGTGCCATGAACCGGGGTATGAAACTCGTGAAAACGCCGATTGTGATATTCAGTGATGCAAATACCATGCTGGGCAAAGAGTCTGTCCGCCGGATTGTCCGTTTATTTGAAACCCCGACCGTAGGCTGTGTATCCGGTGAAAAAAGAATCACGGATAAAGATACGGATGTGGCCTCCGGCGCAGGAGAAGGACTGTACTGGAAATATGAATCCACGCTCAAAAAATGGGATGCAGAATTATACTCTGTGGTCGGTGCA
>JAKQJH010000148.1 GCA_029561255.1 Bacteroidota bacterium
CAGGATTCAAAAACAATTACGGCAATGATCAGTACAATCAGGATTCTTCCTTTCATAGTGTCGAATTAATGGACAAAAGTAGGAGACTTGTTGCTGCGGGTCAATAGCAAAAACCTGTTTTGCTGACCGTAATATCTTACCCTAATCCGGGGGGTTCTACGTATACCGGCTTACCTGTATGCAGCCAGGTAACCCCTGACCAGTTGTCCCCATTCTTTTATCACATTTCCCTTCCATTTTCCACGGGATCTTGCAGCAGGCAATAGTACTGAACAGGTTTCTTTTTTATCTGAGACCGACCAGGCAATCCAGCTGAGTTTGCGGCTATCCATCCATTTTACAAAAGCCTCCCATTCTTTATGATCAACCGGACCATCTCCGGTTGCTTCCATACCCGCGCACTCTGAGACAAATACGGGCAAACCGGCTTTTATGGCTTCGTCTGTACGATCCCGCAGCCATTGCTTATGGGTACCGGCATAAAAATGCATGGTATACATCAGGTTGTTGTATCCTTTAACAGGATCAGCTGCAGCCAGATGAATATCCTGGTCCCAGCGGGGTGTTCCCAGCAGGATGATATTATCCGGATCCTTTTCCCGGATAGCCGCTATGACTTTTTCTGAATAGTTTTTTACTTCCGGCCAGGTCTCATAATCAGGTTCATTAAAAATTTCGTAGATCACATGCGGATTAGTTCCGTAGTCTGCGGCCATCCGGCTGAAAAACTCAATGGCTTCTTTTTCGTGCAGATTATGATCGTGCCAGTCAATGATCACATAGACATTCTCTTTGATGCAGGCATCAATTACATTCCGCATAAGTTGTTCCGAACGGGCCGGCGCTTTGAGATAACCGCTGTCATTTAATTCAATGCCCATCGAGGCACGGATCACGGTGCAATTCCATTTCTTTACCAGTTCATGCACGGCCCCTTTATTATAAAAACGGGGCCAGAGGTTATGCCAGCCAAAACTCATGCCGTGGAGAACCACCGGTTTACCATCAGCCGATATAAGCTGAGTGCCTTTTACAGATAACTGTCCAAATTGCCTGACCGGTTGGGCGGAAATAACCAGCAGCAGCAGGCAGCTGCCGGTTAACAGGATAATTTTTTTCATCGCTTATAAATTTTCTTCAGGTCCTTTTCAAACAACGTATAAGGATCATTATAAAAAAACAGGAAGTCATTTACAGATACCTGCCCGGGATAGGGAGCATAGTAGTGAGTGGGGCTGTGCTGATCATTGCGCCATACGAGTACATAGGAAAGCCGCATTTTCGCTCTTCGTATTGTAGCCATGAGTTTGCCGGTCCACCAGGTCGTATCGGGAATGGATTCAAGTCCGGTTTCTGTTAATGCGGCCAGTTTATGATTCTTCTTTGCAAATCCGGTCATGATCTTTAACCGGGCGAAGGCTGAATCAAGATTATATTTCCCGTAACGGCCAAAGTCGGCATAATCATCGAATCCCAGCATATCCACCCACTCATTACCCGGGTAACGTTCCGCAAATTCCGCCTCGCTGTTAAAGGTACAATCAGGAGAGAAGGCATAGATAAAATTCCGTACCTGTAACGTATCCCGCAGGTAGGATACGGTAAAACGCCAGAGTGATTTAAATTCATCCGTAGTACAGTAATTTTTACCCCACCAGAACCAGTATCCGTCCAGCTCATGAAACGGCCGGAAGATCATGGGCACCCGCTTTCCATCATTCCCCTTGCATGAATCAGCCAGCTCAGCAATTGTTTTTAAAATGGATTTATAGCCATCATGAAAAGAGCCGCCGGGTATTATAAACTTTACGGCAGGCTTGGAAACAGTATCCACCCAATAGAAACCACCGGGGGAAACAGGGTTGATAAAATGCCAGGAAACTGTCACCACCCCTCCCCTGTTATACGCTTGTTCAATGATTTTTCGCAACCGATCCTTTTCTTTTTCAATTTCGACTTGCGGTCTGCCTGAAAGCCCACTGAAATCCACCCCGATCACAGCCGGATGTGAACCAGTTACTGATTTCACATCACTCCGATCCAGATCTCCGCTCCAGCCATGCCCATATTCAGTAGCATGCTGATGGCCAAAAAGAATATGTTTTCGGGATAGTTTTTCCAGGTTGCGGGCCAGGGCCTTTGTTTCAGCCGTGGCTTTTTTATCTATCAGTTTTCCCTGCGTATAAGCATTGAAACCAGTCAGGATGATAAGAACAGCTGTTAAGTACCCCTTCATTATCGTTATTTTTTTATAAGCCGCATAGCAAAACCACCACCGGGTGCCAGGTGAATGATTAGTTTACGGCTATTGCTTACTGTCTGAATTTCTTTTTTATAATCGGTCGCATCCCGGTCGGCATTGATCCCGTCACGGAATAAAACAGCCGTATACGCT
>JAKQJH010000385.1 GCA_029561255.1 Bacteroidota bacterium
CTGCTGCCTGCCTACTGCTGTCTACCGCCTGCCTACTGTTGTCTGCCGCCTGCCGACTGTATATTGCCTACTGCCGACTGATTACCCTATCTTTGCGACCTTAAATTTCCCTCCAGAATGAATTTCGATCGTAACACCATAATCGGGTTTGTCGTCCTTGCGCTGTTGTTCTTTGGCTACTTCTATTATAATAACCAGGAGCAGAAACGCTATAATGATAAAGTGAAGCGGGAAAAGGCCTTTAGTGATTCCATCGCCGCGCTTAACAAACCCAAAACTGATACGCTTGCACAGAAAAAGGATAGTGCCCAGGCGGATACACAACGGGTAGTGGCCGCTTCCGGTACATTCAGGGATGCTGTAAAGGGAACAGAACAACTGATTCAGACCAGCAATGAACTGCTCAATATTACGTTCAGCAGCAAAGGCGCTCAGGTTAAAAAGGTGGAGTTAAAGAACTTTAAGGGCCTGGACAGTAACCTGCTCCGGCTCGCGTCTTCTGATTTCGACCGGCTGAGTTATCCCGTAGTCACCGGGCCGAACCAAACGCTGCAAAGCGCCGATTTCTTTTTCAATAAGATCGACTCCGCTAAAAATGCAGATGGTTCAAAAACCTATGCATTTACCCTCACGTCGTCTGACAGTAATAATGCCGCCCGTATTGTACACAAATACACAGTGAAGCCCAACGATTACATGATCGATTTTGATATCGAATTTCAAGGGGCGGATCAGTTGCTGACACAAGGGAACCTGAATCTTTCCTGGCAGTATTCAGCCGCTCAGCAGGAAACCGATATTGATTTCGAAAAGCAAAACACCCAGGTGGGTTTTGTGGAAAATGAAGAATTTGATTATTACACGGTGGGCAACCGGAATAGTGTTGATTTTAACAAATCAGTGAGTTGGGTAGGGGTGCGCCAGCGTTTTTTCTTCACGATCTTCCAGGCAAAGAAAAATTTCAGTTCCGGTAAACTGGAATGGACGCTTCCGTCAGACAGTTCACATGTCCTTATACAATCCACTGCCAATATGAAGGTTCAGCTGCCTGTAACCTCATCAGCTGCAGCCGGTTTCAGTATGTATTATGGTCCTTCGGATTATCATATTCTCAAAAAGTATGACCAGAAATTTGAAAAGCTGGTGAATTTAGGTCAGGGTATGTATGCATTTGTCCGCCCCCTGAATCGTTTTGTAATTCTCCCGATCTTCGATTTCTTTAAAGGGTTAACACCGGGCAGTATGGGATTGGCCATTGCCTTACTTACCCTTTTTATCCGTTTGTTGATTTCCCCGTTAACATATTCCAGTTACCTGAGTGGTGCAAAAATGAAAGCCCTCAGGCCCGAAATTGCCCGGCTGAAGGAAAAAACGGCCGGGGATCAGCAGGCCATGAGCATGGAACAGATGAAATTATTCCGGGAAGCCGGGGTGAATCCGCTGGGAGGTTGTATTCCGGCCCTGCTTCAAATCCCGATCTTCTTTGCCCTGTTCAGCTTCTTTAACTCGGAAGTCAGTCTCCGGGGTGCGGAATTCCTCTGGGCCAATGACCTGGCCGCTTTTGATGATCCGATTAAATTCGGATTCAGTATCCCATTCCTGGGAAGTCACCTGAGCTTATTCAACGTAACGGCAGCAGCCACCAGCTTCCTGATTTCCTGGTACAGTATGAGTATGACTCCGGATCAAAGTAATCCGATGATGAAATACCTGCCTTATATTTTCCCGGTATTTCTTTTATTCTTCTTCAATAAACTGCCTTCAGCCCTTACCTGGTATTATACTGTTTCAAATGCGGTGACCCTGATCCTGCAATTTATTATCCAGAATTATATCATTGATCACGATAAGATCCTGGCAAAAATTGAGGAAAACCGGAAAAAGCCAAAGACCAAGTCCAAATGGCAGGAACGGATGGAACAAATGCAGGAACAACAGAAAAAACTGAAGGATACGCAGCATAAGAACAAGCGCTAAGCTGTTAAAATAACCTTAAGAAAGACCGGGATTTGTTGCAAAACACCCGGTTTTTCTGTTTAAGCAACTTATTGGCTAAATTGGCACGTCTTTTAGATATACTATACAGTTAACTACCATGAAAAAGATATACACGATAAGCGCATTACTGGGAATACTGATGATCAGCACTGACCTGTTGGCCCAGCGCCGGCTCACGGAAGCCACCATTTCATATGATATTGTGATTAATACCACCAACGAAACCCCGCAGGCCGCTGATTTGCTCGATGGTGCCACCAGTGTGGTTTACCTGAAAGGCAGTTCCAGCCGTTCAGATATGATCAGTTCCCTTGGGACACAGGCCACGATTGTGGACGGTAAAACAGGGAATGTGACCGTGTTGAAGGAGTACGGGGAACAGAAGTATATGATCACCATGACCCGTGAAAACTGGAAAGAGACAAACAAAAAGTACGAAGGGATCACGTTTACCTATGTGGAGGAATTCAAGACCATTGCCGGTTATAACTGTCAGAAAGCTATCGGTAAGTTGACGGATGGAAGTACGTTCAATGTTTATTTTACCCGGGATCTTGTTCCGGTAAATAAGGATTTTCAGTATTTAAACAAGAATCTGCCCGGATTGGCTATGCAGTACGAAGCCACCCTTGGCAACATGCTGGTGACGTATACCGTTTCCACGATCAATTTCAATCCCGTCCAGCAGTCAAAATTTGACCTGCCTAAATCAGGATTCAGGGTAATGACCTATGAAGAAAGCAAAGGGGGAAAACAGAATTAGATTAAAATTACTGACGCTGAAACTGGCGGTTACCGAGATCCAGTTTTACTTTATTGAGCACTACGTTCTTTTTGAGTGGAACAATAAACGTAGTCCGGCCTTTCTGTACGGTAACAACCGTGTTCAGCCGGATGGTTCTTTTGTTTGTTTCAGTATTGATTACTGAATTACCTCGGTAATTATATCCGGATTTTAAAGAGAAAGAACCAGGCTTGGAAGTAGTGCGGCCGGAAAGAATTTTGGTTTTGGGTTTGTCAGTTTTCTTATTTCCGTCACCCAATGTGGCATAAGCACCCATACCGGTACAGGCAAAAAGCAGGATGATTCCCAGCTTTTTAAGTCCGCTTGTCCATGTGGTATTGGCCCGGTTATGCTTCATTAATTGCAAATGTAGTGACAAAAAAAAATATAAAAAAACCGTTCGTCCAGAACTTTAGTACACTATTAACGGTTCAGGCTGTAAATTGTTACATGCAGGCCGGTAAAAAAAATACCTATTTTGCACATCTGGGGAAAACTAGGCGGCGATTCTACTGGTTTTTTTTACTTAACTTGTTGATAACAACAGTTTTCAGGGGGCAAAGGGATTTTGCTGTCTGAACCAGGCCTTAAACAGATTCAGCACTTTTAAAGACCGGAATTCATGCAAGAAAATCCATACCGGGAAGATAGTGAACTACTTCAGGAACTGCTCAGACAATTTGAAAACTTAAAAAATGGCCGCCCGCATTCTTTTATTGAAGAAGATTCCTTTGAAAAAATAATCGATCATTATCACGGTAATGAGGACCTGAAAATGGCAATGTCTGCCGCAACCCACGCCTGTGAGCAATATCCCTATTCGGCAATGTTACGGATCAAAAAAGCCGATATTTTGCTGGCCAGACGGCAATATCATACGGCGCTTGATGTACTGGAACAAGCCACCTTGTTGGACAGCGGGGATATCAATCTCTATATTCTGAAGACGGAAGTCTACCTGGCACTGGATCAGCAGGAGAAAGCTGTAACCCTGCTGGAAGAAGCGATTTCGTTGTTCGAGGGAGAGGAGCGGATGGAACTCCTGTTTGAATTGGCGGATGTATATGACGATTACGAAGACTTTGAGAAAGTATTTGATTGCCTGAAACTAATTCTGGAGGATGATCCGAATAATGAAGAAGCACTGTATAAAATCTGTTTCTGGACAGATTTCACCGGACGTAATGAAGAGGGAATCCGGCTTCATTTAAAAATTATAGATGAATATCCTTATAATGAACTGGCCTGGTTTAACCTTGCGGCTGCTTACCAGGGTTTAAAGCTCTATGAAAAAGCCATAGATGCCTATAAATACGCGATCACGATTGAAGAAAAATTTGATTACGCTTACCGGAATATGGGGGACGCCTATATCCGCTTAAGGAAATATAAAGAAGCGATTGAAGCGCTTGAGAAAGTAAATGAACTTGCCAAGCCGGAAGATGTGATTTTTGAAGCGATTGGTTATTGTTATGAAAAGCTGAAGAATCCGGCCCAGGCCCGCTTTCATTACCGGAAGGCTTCGCACCTGCGCCAGGACGATAGTAAGTTGTTTTATAAAATCGCGTCCACCTATTTTAATGAAAGGCAGTGGACGGCCTGTATCCGTCAGCTGGAAACCGCCATGAAAATACACCGTAATCAACCGGAGTATAATTTACTGGCCGGTGAATGTAAACTGCAGCTTGGCCTTTACCGTGAAGCAGTACAGTATTTTTCAACCGTTGTCCGGTTGCGTCCACGGAACGCCAACGGATGGGAAGCCCTGATACGCAGCCTGTACATGGGTGGTTTTTGGGAAGAAGGAATAGAACAGGCGGAAGCCGCTTTGAAGTTAACCGGAAACAAACCCCTGTTCCTGTATTATAAAGCAGCACTGCTGTTTGCCGCCGGTAAATCAAAAGAGGCCCTTTTGTGGCTGGAAAATGCATTACAGGCAGCACCCCGGTTATTGAAAAAAATGGTGGAATTAAATCCGGCCCTCCTGCAGAACCAGTCATTGGTCGATCTGCTTGCCAGGTACAAGCGAAACAAGTCAATCTGATCCGTTCCTTCATTAAATCACACAGAAGCCCGCGAATCTTCCTTATTTTTGCCGCGTTTTAATATTGAGGTACATTTAATTATAAGAGTATGAATTTTAATTTAACGCAAATACCGGACAGGAAACAAAAGCCCAGGCAATCAGGCCTTACAATGGTAATGGATAAAGGGCTGAGTATTGAGGAAGCCAAAAATTTCATGAGTGTTTCTTATCCGCATGTGGATATTGTTAAACTGGGATTTGGCACTTCATTCGTGACACCCAACCTGCGGGAAAAGCTGGAAGTGTACCGTTCCTACGATATCCCGGTTTATTTCGGCGGAACATTGTTTGAAGCCTTCCTGATCCGTAACCAGTTTGAAGATTATATCAGTGTTTGCAAGGATTTTGGCATCAGCTATATGGAAGTCAGTGACGGCTCTATCACCATCCCGCATGCCGAAAAGTGTGGCTATATTGAAAAGCTCACCAAGCATGGTACTGTACTGAGCGAAGTAGGCAGTAAAGATGCTGCCCATATCATTCCCCCCTACAAATGGATTGAACTGATGCGGGCTGAACTCGAAGCCGGATCCTCTTATGTAATAGCAGAAGCCCGGGAGGCCGGTAATGTGGGTATATACCGGGGTAGTGGCGAAGTACGGGAAGGATTGGTGCAGGAAATTCTGACACAGATTCCCGGTGAGCAGATCATCTGGGAAGCACCCCAGAAAGCACAGCAGCTCTATTTTATCGAATTACTGGGTTGTAATGCCAACCTGGGAAATATTGCACCTTCTGAAGTAATACCCCTGGAAGCGATGCGGATCGGTTTACGAGGTGATACCTTCGAACTATACCTTGATAAAAAAGAATCGGTCTGATGCGGCTATTCGGCCTGATTGGAAATCCACTGGGACATTCTTTCTCTGAAAAGTATTTTACCCGGAAGTTTGAGGAACTGCAAATCCACAACTGCCGGTACAAATTGTTCCCCCTTTCAGCTATCACTGAATTGCCAGCATTACTGGATGCGCATCCTTCACTCGAAGGATTGAATGTCACAATCCCCTATAAGAAAGCCGTTTTAGCTTACTTAACGGACTCTCTTATACCGGAAGGACTAAATGCCTGCAATTGCATTAAGATCAGAAACGGAAAGCTGACTGGTTATAATACGGATGTATTGGGGTTCGGGAAAAGCCTGACCCCATTGCTGAACAGCGCACAGCAGCGGGCGCTGGTATTGGGAAATGGCGGAGCAACTGAGTCGATTCTGTATGTATTGAAAGAAAAAGGAATTCCGTTTGAAGTGGTGAGCCGCAGCCTGCATAAAGGATCTACCCTCACTTACAGCGAGCTCACGCGGGATATCGTACAAGCACATACACTGATCATCAATACCACACCATTAGGTACATATCCTCATACAGACAATTCCCCGGATATTCCTTATGAGGGGATTACCCACCGGCATTTACTTTATGATCTGGTGTATAACCCGCCACTCACAAAATTCCTGCAGCAGGGAAAAGAAAAGGGGGCACAGGTCAAAAACGGGGAAGAAATGCTGGTGATTCAGGCTGAAGAAAGCTGGTCATTCTGGAACCGGGATTAAAAGCCCTTCATCTTCAGACGGGCTTCTTCCGGTACACCTGTAATTTTCTTTAAAGTATAATCGAAACAGACCATCCCGGTCCTGGCAAGGGCCACGGTTATGTTTCCGGCGGGGGTGTTTTTTTCCAGTTTATAAAACAGTTCAAATCCAACCCGTGAAATTTCGCCAGCAGTCACAAAGGCCATTAAGGATTCGCCATAAAACAATTCTTTTTTAAACTCTATGCACACGTCAGACATGATCAGTGCAGAACCGGCCAGATTCATTTCCGTATAACCGAAACTCCCAAGGTACTGCATACGCGCCTCATGGATCAGGGACAGGATCGTGTCATTGCCGGCATGTCCGCCATAGTTAATATCTGTTATCCGGACAGGGATCGGACAGGAAAACGTAAATACCGCGGGTGTTACTAATTTATTCCTTCCCATATTTGTGTAGTGCCGGTTCGCTGTTTTTTATCGGTTAGTTCTCTTCTTCCGTATTGATGAGCAACAGTAAGTCCAGGAAACTGTCTCCTGAATGCCCAAGCGATGATGTAATCATTTTTTCCCTCCATTTTTTCAGCTGATCTGTACAGGCCGGATCCTCTGCTTCACCGGAAAGACAGCAAACCATACCGCCGAGCTTTTTGGAAACCCGGATGATATTTCCTTCCGGGGTCATAAGCTTTATATAACGTTCAGCCGGTTTGTTTTCAGAAAGTACCGTTTCCTCGGTAGTAAGTCCTCTTGTTCCCGCATCCCCGCTATAGGTATTAAAATAAAAGCCGGATACTTCGCGGGCTATTTTTTTATCAGGGTACTCCAGTTTTGCATATGTTTTTTTACTGGCTTCCAGCGCGGCATCATTGCGGGCATCCTCATTCTCTGCAGAAGCTGTGGCTACCAGTTCATCCAGCGTTTCTTTTGTCAGATCCGATTTGCCCGGATCAATAGCAGGAAGTGTGTCCTGGTGTAAGGCCATCTCTTCACCTTTAACTCCGGGCTGAACCATCCGCATAATGCCAACGCCAATGGTAACTAAAATAGCTGCTGCGGCAGCGTAGCGCCACCAGGGGGTTATTCTTTTAATTGGTTGTTGTTCAGTATCAAGTTCATGGGCAATTTTGTCCCAGGTTCCATGTGGGGGAGTTACTTCAGTATTTGCGAGTTGTTGCCCGATACTGATTTCTTCAAGGCCTGATAAAATCCGGTTCCAGTTATGCGGAGCCGGGTTCACTTCTGCCACGGCAAGCTGATGTCCGGTAGTTTTATACGCTTCCATTTCCCGGAGCTCCGAAAGAATATGCTCCCAGGCAGCCGGTGGCGGGGGTACTTCGTGATTCAATAGTGTATTACGGATCTGCTCACTCATGATTTCGTACTTATTCCTCTTTGACGGTCTATATGCGTTCTGACCATGTCTTGCAGGATGACCTTGGCCCTGGATAATTGTGACTTACTGGTGCCCTCGCTGATGCCTAACTGGTCGGCTATCTCTTTGTGGGTATAGCCCTCAACCACATACATGTTAAAAACGGTACGGTAACCAGGGCTCAGTTCCTGTACCAGCGCCATAATATCTTTGGCTCCCAGTTCATCCAGCACGGACGTATATTTTCCCTCGATTGTATTTTCTTCTTTTTCTGTTACGGGCAGCAGGTATTTCTTTCGGCGGAAATGCTCAATGGCCGTATTGACAAAAATCCTCCGGATCCAGCCCTCAAAAGAGCCTTCGTTCCGGAAACTGTCCAGTTTTTTAAAGACCTTAATAAAACCCTCCTGTAAGATGTCTTCCGCTTCTTCGGCATTGCCGGCATAACGGAGACAGACAGCATACATCCGGGGGGAAAACCGGCGGTACAATTCCTCCTGCATTCGCCGGTCACTTTCCATGCATCCTCTTATAAGGTCGCTGTCACTGATATTTTGGTTGCGTTCAGGTGTCAAGATTTGGTGGTTTTATTACAGGCTATTCAAAAATGCTACCAGTTTTTGGGTGGCTTTCTTCCGGTGACTGAACCGGTTCTTTCCTTCCATGTCCATTTCCGCAAAACTAAGGTCCGAACCGTCAGGTACAAATACCGGATCATAGCCAAAACCGTTATTTCCACGTCTTTCTATGGTAATATTGCCTTCGCAGATGCCTTCAAACAGGGTTTCCTGCCCGTTTATTAACAAGGATATAACGGTCCGGAAACGGGCACGCCGGTCACTGACCCCCTGCAATTTTTCAAGCAGTTTGTCAATATTGGCCTCAAAAGAACTGATCTCACCGGCATATCGGGCACTTTTAACCCCCGGCTCCCCACCCAACGCTTCCACTTCCAGTCCTGTGTCTTCACTAAAACAGTGGGAGCCTGTCAGTTCAAAAATAGTGGATGACTTGGTACGGGCGTTTTCCTCCAATGTGTTATATGGCTCAGGTATATCAATGTTGATCCCGGCTTCCTTCAGGGTTATCAGCTCCAACGGACCTTTCAGAACAGCGCGGATTTCATCAACCTTATGCTGGTTATTTGTGGCAAAAATCAGTTTCAATACAGCAATTTATATGGTAAAGAGTATTTTAAGATTATTCCAGAGACGGGTTTTAAGCGCCCGGTCGTTTTCCATTCTTCCAAGGTCCGGGCACCAATGATAGGTACATCCGTTGAAAGCCTGAAGCTGAAATTCGGGAAAACTTAAGGGCAGATTGATATCACCCGGTTCAAGTCCGAACAGCAACACCCGGCTACTGTGGAATTGGGTCAGCAAATCTTTATAACCAGTTCCTGGAGCATGGTGCAGGTTTACAATCGACACATCGGCAATGCTTAATTTACAGGCGGCCAGTATACCGGTCAGAAACTTTAACTCCTCATCCGGCAAAAAAACAACATCCGTGTGCCGGACCAATACCAACACCTTCTTTTCATTATTGCCCAGTGCTTTAACCGTAATGGCCGTCGCAGCAGCTGAAGCGGATAAATCGATTAAAGGCGGTTCTGTAACAGGAACAGACCTGCCGGCACCCGGGGAACTGTCACCGGATTCTACGAGGTGATTTTTGTATAAGCCTGCCAATGCAACCGGGCTTAATTGAATATGATTAATATCCATAGTAACGTGATAAAAGTACTAATAGCTGTTCGCTTTTTTTTCGTTTCTTTGAGGTTCAAAAATAATCTTTTATGACGGCAGCAATGGATATTTCAGTAACCCGGGTGGAAAGGAGCAAACTCCAGGACCTGGATATGGAAAATCTGCCTTTTGGAAAGTATTTTACCGACCATATGCTGGAGGCGGATTTCGAAAACGGTGAGTGGAAAAATATTGAAATCAAGCCTTATCAACCGCTCTTGCTGAGTCCTTCAGTAGCAGCCCTGCATTACGGGCAGGCGATTTTTGAAGGAATAAAAGCCTATAAAGACCGTGAAGGCCATCCGTTTATCTTTCGTCCGCAGGATAACCACAAACGGTTCAATATCTCAGCAGAACGGATGCAGATGCCGGCTGTCCCTGAAGAATTATTTGTGGAAGGCATGCGCAGGCTGATCTCACTCGACCAGGCCTGGATTCCGATGAAGAATGATTTTTCGCTTTATATACGTCCGTTTATGTTCTCATCGGATGAGTTGATTGGAGTCCGTCCATCGGACACATATAAATTCATGATCATTCTGAGTCCTTCCGGCCCTTATTATGCCGCGCCGATGCGGATTTATGTGGAGGAAAAATATGTCCGGGCAGTGCCGGGCGGGGTAGGGTATGCCAAGGCCGCCGGAAATTATGGTGCTGCCATGTATGCTACCGCAGAAGCAAAGAAAAAGGGTTATGACCAGGTGTTGTGGATGGATGCATTTGAACATAAATATGTGCAGGAGTGCGGAACGATGAATGTCTTCTTTATTATTGGTAATACAGCGATCACACCCGGACTGGAACAAGGGACAATTCTTGGAGGGGTTACCCGTAACAGTGTGATCACCCTGTTGAATGAAATGGGGGTAACTGTTGAGGAAAGGGACCTGAGTATCGATGAGATTGTGGCGGCCTATAAAGCCGGCGAACATATGGAGGTATTTGGTACCGGAACCGCAGCCACTATTTCCCCGATCAAAGAGCTCGGGTATAAAGACATGTCCATGACTTTTGACCTGGATAAATGGAAGATTGCACCGGCGATCAAGAAAACGATTACCGATATCCGGGAAGGTCGCCAGGCTGATACGCATGGCTGGATGTATAAAATCTAAAAAGAAGCCCGGAGTAAAAAATCGGTCTTATTCAGGTGAATTGGCAGAAAATCACTGATTTAGAAGAGCTTTTCCTTGTTTTAGCGGAACGAAAAAGGTTGTTTTGGCCAGATTTATCCCCAAAACCGGGAAGAATGTAAAAAACGCCCCTCATTTTTTTGGAGATTAAGACGTCTGCCTTTACCTTTGCCCTCCCAAAAATAAGGGTCAAGAATGCCTACAATTCAACAATTAGTACGAAAAGGAAGAGAAATTATCAGGGCGAAGAGTAAATCCAGGGCCCTGGATCAGTGTCCTCAGCGCCGTGGTGTTTGTACCAGGGTGTATACCACTACTCCTAAGAAGCCTAACTCTGCACTGCGTAAAGTGGCTAAAGTCCGTCTGACTAATAAAATCGAGGTGATTGCCTACATTCCGGGAGAAGGCCACAACCTGCAGGAACACTCCATCGTACTGATCAGGGGTGGTCGTGTGAAAGACTTACCAGGTGTACGTTACCACATCGTTCGTGGATCACTGGATACAGCCGGTGTTAAAGACCGTAAGCAAAGCCGTTCCAAATACGGAACCAAGAAGGAGAAAGCGAAGAAGTAATCCTTCGGCTACGACTTCCACCTTCGCTAATGCTACGGTGGACAAGCAGGATGGCAAATAATATAAAAAGAGACTTATAATAATTCAGATATGCGGAAAGCACAAGCAAAGAAACTCCCCTTAGCACCCGACCCCAAGTTTAATGATAAACTGGTAACCCGGTTTGTAAACAACCTGATGTGGCAGGGTAAGAAAAGCGGAGCCTTTACCATTTTTTACGATGCACTCGACAAAGTAGCCAAATTCACCAATGAAGAGGGTTATGAAGTATGGAAAAGAGCACTGGCCAATGTGTCACCTGCTGTGGAAGTACGTAGCCGTCGTATAGGTGGAGCTACTTTCCAGATCCCGTCTGAGGTTCGTCCTGATCGTAAGATCTCCCTCAGCAT
>JAKQJH010000389.1 GCA_029561255.1 Bacteroidota bacterium
ACCGCATTTAATAATCAACCGACCTATGGACATAATGTGGTGATCCGCCGGGAAATGGATAATCCGCAGAATCCGTTCCGGGTGAATATTACATTGGGCGGAGATTATTGGAAGGATCTTTCATTGCCTATCGGACATAAAGGAAAATACTGGATTGGCTCTTTTGAAAACAGAGGTGATAGTGCGCAGCCATTTGCCCGGACACAGGGCAACACACCTATGGGCACCTTGCTCTCTCCGGAGTTTACTATCTCACACGATTATATCAGCTTTCTCGTGGGCGGCAGTAGTGATATGGCGAATGAAAAAATAGAACTGATCTACGAAGGACAACCTTCGGATGCCGCTGGTGATGATAAAAACAAGTCCAAAAATCAGGGAATACTGATTAATCCTTTAAATGCCAGCCAGGCTATTGCTAAGTTTTATAAGGCCAGCGGAAAAGGAAGTAGTGTAATGCGCCGTGTCTGGTGGGAGGTGAAAACATTGAAAGGAAAGAAGGCGAGAATAAAAATTACCGATAACAGTGCTACCGGATACATCAACGTGGATGACATCCGTTTTCAGGAACAATCCCCCGATCAGACCGATATAAAGATCGGCACCCGTCTTACCGTTAAGCAGGTGTTTCAGAAAGAAGGGAATTATTATGACTGGGATTTCCCGCTGTGGGGGACCATTGATACACATACACACCCTGCAGCACATATCGGTTTTGGTAACCGCCTCTTTCATGGTGAACCCGTTGGCACTATTAACAAGGCACTGGCCGATTGTGAAATCGATCACGGAGCCGATATATTGCGTACCCTGACGAGTTCCTCCGGTGAACGGATCCGCGGAAATATTATCCGTAATGCGGTGGCCGGTGTGTTCGACCCAGGCCATCGCCTGGGTGTTATGGATCCCGGTAATACCTGGGGATCCAATGAACAAACCCTTGCCTACTGGCCGATTTATAATACCAAACTGCATCAGCAGATGTGGAAGGACTGGCTGAAAAGAGCTTACGATGGTGGGTTACGGATGATTGTGGCGCTGACTGTACATAGCCAGGTGTTTGCCCGTATCAGTGAAGGGACCCGGCCGGATGATGACAAATCGGTGGGGGATAAGCAAATTGACTATATAAAAAACGTGATTGCACCAGCTTGCCGTGACTGGATGGAAATCGCTTATTCTCCTGCTGATATGCGCCGGATCATGTTGAATAATAAACTGGCTGTGATCCTGGGCAGTGAACTTGATAATATCGGCAACTTCGATGGAAAGCGGGCGCCAACTGAAGCGGAAGTGAGAGCGGAAATCCGTCGTCTTTATGATAAAGGGTTACGCTATATGTTCCCGGTGCATTTACTGAACAATGGCTTTGGTGGAACCGCCATCAAGTCTGACATCTTTAACCTGGCCACCAAGTTTAATACGGGCAGGGCTTTTGATGTGGAACTAAAGGATTATAAGGATGGGTTTTCGGAATATAAGCTCAAAGCTAAATTTGATGTGTTGAGTGATGTACCTGCGGCCATGATCGATGCCAATAATAAAGCGATTGCTTATGGGGGTATTGCAGGTGCTGCTGCCCCGGTAGTGGTACCCGCTGCCGCTCCTTTGGTATTACCTTTTATTCCGCTGATCACGACTGCTGGTACAACGGTAGTGGGGATGGCGGCTCCGCTGATTCCGGTCCTGGCCGGAGTGGCGGTAAACAAGTGGACGAATGAATGGGGCATTTCACTGGATGTGATACCGGTGGGAAACAATTACCCGGCTTATCCCTGGAAACGTTATGCGGGTCATATCAACCGGCAGGGATTGACAACGGCTGGCGAAATAGCCGTGAATGAAATGATGCGGTTGGGTGTGATGATCGATATTGATCATGCCGGCAGAAATACAGTGGATGATTATTTCAGGATGGCCTTTGCCGTACCAGCAGGAGGTTACCCGCTTAACAGTGGCCATAACCAGTTTACCGAAACCCGCTGGACGGAAGCGCAGCTACTACCCGAAGCCTATGATCTCAGTACAGTGGATGGCCGGAAATTATACACGAATCATTATAATCATATAGCTGAAAAAATTGCGAATGAAAATGACCGCAAACCCGATGAGCTGATAAAAATCAGGCAGCTGGGCGGTATGATGGGTGTGGGCATCTCAGGAGCCAATGTAAACGCGTTAACGAATGTAATCCCTGCTTCCTCCCGGCGCTATACCGAATCGGTGGTGACCAATAATAATCCGGGCAGCAGCCGGTCCGCGGCCCAGTTATTATTATATGCTATTGAAAAAATGAATGGGAGCGGGGTTTGTTTTGGTACGGATATCAACGGCTTTGCCGGACTGGTAGGTCCGAGGTTTGGGGCAAACAGCGCCAGTGCGGCCGGACATGACCGTTATGATATTTATAACCGCCGCAGTTTTGTATATGGACAGGCCAACCAGGTGCGCTATACCCCCTTTACCGATCTTTCTGGTAACCGTTTCCGCGGCCATCTGACCGGCTCCTATGATGATCTGAAGAATAATCCGGATAAATTTTTACAGAACGGTAAACTGTTTACCGAGGAACAAGGCGATTTTATGCTGGCCTTGCAGATTTATTATTCCATGGAAGAGCGGTTTAAACGCGAAGCTGAATCCGGTGATACCAGAAATAAGATTGACTGGTACCTGAATCATGTGGTACACAGCAGTTATGACAAGGGACGGATCAGGGAGTTTATCAAAGGATTAATCAAAGGCGGGAACGGAGAGAATATCGGCACGGATGTTTTTAACGGAGACGTAGGTACCCAGCAACAGATTTCCCTGAAAGTAAGCCGCGAGAAAATTTTCAATAACCGTACGGTTGACAGCCGGACCGGTGATGTAACCTCCAATTCCGAAAAGAACCGTCGCCACAAACTGCTGGAAGCAGCGTTTGATTATTATAAAATAATGACCCGGCCCGGTACCAACGAACCGTTGATTCCGGCCTCCACCCTGGGTAAAACCTGGGATTATAATATCGATGGCATGGCGCATTACGGGATGATGGCGGATTTCTTCCAGGACCTGAAGAATGTGGGCATGAAACCCAAGGATATGTCGGTGCTGTTTAACTCCGCCGAAGATTTTGCCCGGATGTGGGAGAAATGTGTGAGGCAGAGCGAGCGGGTGAGGTAGCTGCTCGGGGAGAGGCGTTCAAGGTAGAAACAGACTGAAAGTAGAATGAGTAATGAGTAATCAGTAATGAGTAGCTCGGGGAAAGACCTTACGTTTTGAAGCAGGTTTGGGGAGGGGGATAAGTAATGAGTAATCATTAATTATCCCCTTTTTCAGCCTGTTTCTAACTTTAATACCTCCTCCCGAGCTACTCATTACTGATTACTGATTACTCATCCGAAATTGTAAAATTGTGCCAAAATGTCCCTGTTTACTTAGGGGAGACTTCTAAGAAAGCAATAAATATTCCATCAAATCAGTAAAACCTTCCATTTAACGACAAGGGGTTGCAGGGTACTTTTAAAGAGAATTTCAAGCATAAGCAGCAAGCAGAAACGGCCAGCCCTTTGTAACGACCTTCCGGTCGCTTACAAAGGGGCCCTGACCGGCTCCCGCCCCTGCACAAACCGAAACGATTGCCACACCATGTTCATACAGAAATACTTCGAGGAATTCGAACTCAATCATACCCGGCAGACCCGGGGCCGGACGATCACCGAAACAGATATTGTGATTCACGCGGGACAATCGGGCGACTTTTTCCCCCATCATATGGACGAAGAATGGTGCAAAACCCAGCCCTTTGGCCGGCGGATTGCCCATGGCACCCTCATCTTTACTGTGGCGATCGGACTGACCGCTGATTTTATCAATGAAGTATCCATGACCTACGGTTATGAGCGGCTCCGTTTTATCAAACCCGTGTTTATTAATGATACCATTCGGGTAAATATTACTATAAAAGAAAAAAAAGACCATAAAAAACCGGAATACGGCCTGGTGACCGAACTGGTGGAATGTTTCAATCAACATAAAGAACTCGTGATGTTGTGCGAACATATCCTCATGGTAAAAAAGAACGTTTAATATGGCAGCCATCGTTTTAAATGGTATCACATGGGGACATAGCCGGGGTATTACTCCCCTGCTGGCGCTGTCCCAGCGATACAGTGAGCTGCATCCCGAAGTGGAAATTCGTTGGAAGAAAAGAACATTGCAGGAGTTCGCAGATTTTCCGATCGAAAAACTCACTCTTGAATATGACCTGTTGATCATCGATCATCCCTGGGTGGGTTGCGCTGCCGCCACGAATTGTGTGCTGCCATTAAATGAATATTTATCGCCAGCCTATCTGAATGACCAGGCCCGTAACTCAGTCGGCCAATCGCATAACAGTTATCACTATGAAGGAATGCAATGGGCACTGGCCATGATGCAGGATCCACTCAGGCGTTGCCTGAAAGCGATTGATGAAAGGTGGAGATAGGTTGAAATGTTTACAAGTTGACAAGTGGTGCTCTTAGCAGGTTGCCTTATCAACCTGCCAACCTTCCATAAAAATCCTCTTTTTCCGGGATACGCCCCTCTTTAGAATATTTCATCTTTGAGCAGTAAATATGCCCGACATGAAGTACTTCTTTATATTTTTCCTTTTCTGCTCCACCCGCCTGTTAGCCCAGGAACAAACCTATGATATAGTTACTTTCACCCTGCCCGATGGCTGGAGCAAGGGGGAAGAGAATAATGCGGCCATTCAGTATGTAAAAAAAGAGGGAACCAAATGGGCACAGATTGCCATTTATAAGAACACCACTTCACTTGGAACCCCGGAAGCGGATTTTGACAGTGAGTGGGAAAAACTGGCTGCCACCCCTTATCAGATTACAGCCCTTCCAATAAAAACAGCTGCTGAAACCGTTTTTGGCGATTGGAAAAAAACCAGTGGCACCGGCAAATGGATGTTTAATGGTAAAGAAGTCATTACCACAGTGACTACCTATACCGGTTACGGAGCCTGTGTGAGTATACTCTGCAATCGCTCGGATAAAAAGTTTGCTCCCGCTTATGATCAGCTGCTGAGTACGATCCGGTTGCAATCCGGGAACACAGTTGCTGTGCAGGACCCCGTACCTCCGCCACCGGCTGATAATGGCAATGAACAGACGATCAGCAATACGCAACCCGTGGCTACCGGTTACAAGTTCAATACGACCAATTTTGATGATGGCTGGACCAGCAGCATCCAGGAAGACTGGGTACAAGTGGAGAAAGGATCCATCAAAACGATGATCCATTATCCCAAAGAGGGAACGATCTTCCCTTCCGATCCCGAGCCGCTGATCAGGGCTGCCTGGAATATACTCGTGGCACCCCGTTACAGCAATCTGAGTAATTTCAGCGCCCGATATGTGGAAACTTATAACCGTCCTTATTTCGGTTCAGGCTATGCCACGGAAAACAGCACCGGTCAGTCAGTTTTTATTGTGCTCTTCCGCAGGGGCGGCGGCTGGATTGAAGTGGTAGCACCGGATAATGCCAGCTTTACCCGTGAATTTGGCTTCAATCCAGAATCCATTGTCTGGGGAAAGCTGACTGAATATTCAGGTGGCTGGGTAGTGACCAACAGTGCCGGGACAACAATTAACGCTGATCCGGAGGTTTTTAATAAACTGGATAATATGACGACCTACAACAAATTTGCGGTGGCCGCCTCCGACCTGGCCGGCACCGGAAAATGGAATGCCGGTTTTTCCAGTAATACGTATTATGCAAATTATTATACCGGAAACTATACCGGGATGAACACCTATACTTCTTCCCAGTGGTTTGATTTTAAAAGCGGGCAACAGTATCATTGGGAACTGGTGGCGGCCAATACTTTCAACGGCCAGACTAATGTGGCACAAGCGAAGTCTGATGGTAACTTCTCCTCTGTAAATGACTGGCAGCTGAATTTTTCAAATATTGAGCAGCGCTCAAAAACATATGACGCTTATTTCACCGCCACTAAAGGAGGGAGGGTGCTCTGGCTGAATGATGCGAATGCACCGGGGTCGGGGATTTTTACGGGATACTCGAAATGAGTAATGAGTAATCAGTAATGAGTAGCTGTGGAAGAGTTCAATTGAGCTGTAAGAGGTTGAGTAAGGATGAATAATGAGTAATCAGTAATGAGTAGCTGTGGAACACCCAGATTGTTCAGGGTCAGTATTAAAGTGGAAGGTTTTAAAAAAGAAACGAAAAATCTTTACAGCTTTCAAACTGATTCTAAACTGTAAAGATTTTTCCAGAGCTACTCATTACTCATTATTCATTACTCATTGTCCCCCTTCCTCACCAATCATCTGTCCTGAAACTACTCACCGGAAACCCCTCCGAACTAAACAGATCCCCCACCACAAAATCCTTAAATGCATAACGAACCGCTACGGGTTCCTTTACATCGGGAGCAGATAAGATAATATTGCCGCCGTTTACCATCGCTTTCGCCGGACGGAATACCTTATTTGCCCCGGCCACTTCAAAGTACTTCAGCTCTTTGCCGAAGGCAGATAAACCGTTTGGCGCATTTTTAAATTTAACCGTGACAATATTACCACTGATCGTGATGGCATCATAAGCGGGACTTTCATAGCCAAATCCCTTCAGCCCGTATGTTTTACCAAGTGCCATAAAAGCGAGTCGTTTACTGCCGGTCAGTTTATCCATCGGATGGATATTAAATTCCTCCCCGATATCCATCAGTACAGCCATGCCGCTATTGGGTATAACAGATAAAGCCTTACGTTGTGCGTCCCTCAGGTAAGCTGAATTATAAGCCGTAGCACCCACGGCCGCATGGTTCATATAATTATACGGCGCAATCTGCGCATAAAAGAAAGGAAAGTCTCCCTGTCCGCTTTGCTCCCGGATCTGTTTAACAAAAGCAGGAAATAGCGTCTCATATTGTTTCGCCCGGTCATTATTGCTTTCGCCCTGGTACCAGATACAACCTTTGATGGTATAACCAAGAAAGGGTTTCAGCATTCCATTGTACAATACCGCGGCATTTTTATTATTGAGTTTGCTGGTATCGGTGGGAGCGGGGACTTTAATTTCGGGAAAGGCTTTCAATGTCTCTGCATCCATAAATGCTTCCACCGGAGAGCCTCCGTAACTGATATTGACCAACCCGATCGGTACTTTTAATCTTTCATAGAGCATTTTTCCAAAATAATAAGCCGTGGCACTGAAATTACTCACTGCTTCAGGCTCCGCCATTTTCCAGGCCGACTGTTTGCTGGTATCCTGTGGTAAACGTTGTACGGAACGCGGAACGGTATAGAGGCGGATATGCTCATTCGTTGAATTGAAGATGGCTTCATTACTGCCAATAATGGGCTGGTCTTTGAATCCTTTCATCGCCATTTCCATATTACTCTGCCCGCTGCACAACCATACTTCACCAATCAGTACATCCTTGATGGTAACCGGCTTCCCATCCGAAATAGTAATAGTATACGGACCGTGTCCCGCTGTTGGAGTTTTCTCCAACAGCATAGGAGACATCCTCGCAGCCGCAGATCCATCCTCCGACATATCCCATACAGTGGTAGGCACCTGGCCGGCCACCGGGGTCTTCACGGATAAACGCCATTTGCCGTCGGACCCGGCTTTTGTACTATAGCTGGCTTTATTCCATGAAGTATTCACTTTCACCGTAGCGCCCGGACTGGCCCAGCCCCAGATTGCGGCATCCGAATTTTGCTGCAATACCATGCCGTCCGAAATGAAATAAGGAAGGCGGATAGTGGCGGTTGAGATGATGGGAAACAGGAATACAAGGAGGGCAACTTTAAAGCGGGCGAAATGATACATGGCATGGTCGTTTTTGTTGGCACCAATGTAGGGATTTTGGCGGGGAAAAGCATCATGTAGCAGCGGATGAGTAATGAGTAATCAGTAATGAGTAGCTGTGGAAGACGCTATTTAAATTGTAACAGGCTTAAAGTGGATGAGTAATGAGTAATCAGTAACTGTGGAAGACTCAAAATGATATGAAATCTTGCTAAAGCTTAAAAAAAGTAATTTTGGGCTTCGAAATGCATAAAGTTTATAAAATATAAGTTCTCTTCCCCACTCATTACTCATTACTCATTTTTCTTACTTTAGCTCCCGATACGCCACTTATGATCAAGGACAAAGACAAGGACAACAAAGAAGGTTCACATAAAAACATCTGGTACGGGGCCGGCCGGCAACGGATTGAGATTCCCAAGACCATCCTGAAGTCCAGGGTCAAC
>JAKQJH010000152.1 GCA_029561255.1 Bacteroidota bacterium
TTTATAAAAGCCTTCCCCGGTTTTCTTGCCCAGTTTCCCCTGCTTTACTTTTTCTTCCTGCAGCGGGGAGGGTTTCAGCCGTTCCGGTTTGCCCAATTGTTCCCAAACCGAACAACTCACGGCATAATTGATATCATGTCCGATCAGATCCATCAGCTTAAACGGACCCATTTTAAATCCGGTGGCTTCGAGTAAACGGTCCAGCTGTTCTTTTTCTGCATGACCTTCTTCCAGCAACCGCAGTGATTCGATATAATAAGGGCGCGCCACCCGGTTCACAATGAAGCCAGGGGAGTCGATGCAGACCACGGCTGTTTTTTTCAGTTGTTTCGCCAGTGAAATAATGGTTTCGGTAGTCGCTGTGTTTGTAAACGGGGTATTCACCACTTCCACCAGTTTCATGATCGTAGCCGGGTTGAAAAAATGCATACCGATCACACGCTCCGGATGCAGGACGCCTTTGGCAATTTCAGTAATGGAAAGCGAAGAAGTATTGCTGGCAAAGATCACATCCCCGTGGTTGAGTTCGGCCAGCTGGTTAAAGAGGGCAATCTTCAGTTCCGGTTTTTCGACAATAGCTTCAATAAAAATATCGGCCAGGCAGGTTTGCAGATCATCTGTAAACCGGATCAGCCCGTAGGTCTGCGCTTTCTGATCCGCCGTTATTTTTCCTTTCTCCACCAGGGACTGCAGATTCTGGTCAATCCCCGATTGTGCTTTTTGCAATACAGTCGGATTGACTTCATACAGGATCGTGGCCAATCCTGCCTGGGCTGTGGCCTGTGCAATACCACTGCCCATGGTGCCCGCCCCGCAAATACAAATGCTATTGATCTCCATAAACCAGATTATGCCGTAAAGATAAGCCGGCTGGTGAACTATGCCTGCTTTAGCTTAACTTGAAAAAAATTATTGTATGGACAACAGTCAGACAGAAACCTCAACAATGCCAGTGCCCGCAAGGCCTGAAACCCCCAGTGTGCTGGCTACAAAAATTCCGGCTACAACAAGTTTTGTAATTGCCCTGGTCGTTTTCCTGATGCCTTTCCTGGATATCCGCTGTAATGAAATGTCATTGAAGAAAATCAATGGTGTTGAACTGGCTACGGGTTACCAGATAGATAGTCCCGGAAAGAGT
>JAKQJH010000016.1 GCA_029561255.1 Bacteroidota bacterium
ACCCAGAACCCGATGGATGTTCCGGCTGCTGTACTGGCCCAGCTGGGACTGAAAGTACAACACGCCCTGCGTGCCTTTACCGCCGCTGACCGTAAAGTGATCAAACAAACATCGGAGAACTATCCGGAAACGGAGTTTTATAAAACGGAAGACCTGATCACTCAATTAGGAACCGGTGAAGCACTAGTGACCATTCTCAATGAAAAAGGGATCCCCACACCACTGGTTCATTGTATGCTTCGGCCTCCGCAGAGCCGGATGGATATCCTTTCAGAAATGGAGATCGATGCCCTGGTGAGTCATTCAAAAATTGCCCGTAAATACAATGAAGTGATCGATAGTAAGAGTGCGTATGAGATCCTGACGGAGAAACTGGAAGAAGCTGCGAAAAAAGAAGCAGACCAAAAAGAGGAGGAGGCCGAAGCCAAAACGGAGAAAAAATCAACGAAGAAGGAAAAAGGATTTTTTGATGATCCGGTGGTGAAGAGTATGACCCGCACGGCCGGTAATACCATCGTCAGAACCTTACTGGGTGTACTCGGTCTCGGCGGCCGCACCCGCCGTAAGAGTTTATTTTAAATAGACCCGACCCGTCGCGTCCATCCCGATTTTATTTTCAGCCTGGAGAAAGCTCAGCACTTTCCAGGCTTTTTCTTTTTTAATGCCACTCAGTTGTTGCAGCAGGATTTTATTATCAACCGGAGCTGTTCCCAGTAACTGTAGTAACCGTTGCTCAATGGCGACAAACTCCTCTTTACTCAGTACCGTTGCTTTTTGTTTCAGGCAATTATCACAGATGCCGCAGTCCTTCATGTTGGCGTCGCCAAAATAATGGCCAATGATCCGGCTCCGGCATTGGGTGTCTTCCTGCACAAACTGAATCATCTGTCTCATCCGGCGGCGAAACTGCTCTTTCCGTTTATTATACGCCACCATATCAATAGATATATCACCGGCTTTCACGCGGTTACGCATCAGGTACACCTGGGGATTATCTTTTCTGGGTTGGTAGTGAATCACGCCGGCCTTATCCAGCATTACTAAATCATTTTTAACCGCCGCCGATTCCTTGCGGAGCAAACCCGCCAATACAATTTCTGAAACGGCCACCGGCATATCATAGATTCCCTCATAAGCCCTTAACAGGGATTTGATACAGGGTTCCAGATCCGGGTAATTTCCTTCAAATGCATACAGCCCTTCTTTATTGATCGTAAAGATCACCGTGGAGGGCAGGAATACCTGTTCGTTAAATGACAACCAGTCTTCCTGTTCCAGCGACCGCATCGCATTCATCAATGTGTGTGGAGCAAATGGGAATTTTTTCAGGAAATCAGCAATATCAAAATCATAATATTGCCCGCTGCCACTTCCCGTTGGTAACTGCAGGTAATTGGCCAAAGCCTGGTATACTTCCCTGATTTCTTCAAGCGAGGGAAAACGAAGGGAGGCCATTTCGTCCAGTTCTTTCAAATCCCGCTCATCATACAACAATACCGCATACGAGGTCTTCCCATCCCGGCCGGCCCTTCCGGCCTCCTGATAATAATTCTCCAGACAATCCGGCACATCGGCATGTACTACAGTTCTTACATCCGGTTTATCGATCCCCATGCCAAAAGCATTGGTACAGACAATCACCCGGATCGTATTTTTGATCCAGGCTTCCTGTTTGGCGGACCGTTCTTCCTGGTTGAGTCCGGCATGGTAAAAATCTGCGGGTATGCCTTGCAGTTGTAACAGCTCAGCGATTTCTTTGGTGCGTTTCCGGCTTTTGCAATACACGATACCGGTACCCGGTACTTTTTTCAGAATATCAATGATCTTATTGATCTTGGAATCCATCCGGAAGCAACTATAGGAAAGGTTGGCCCTTTCAAATGACTGACGGTAAATCTGCGGCTGTTGTAATTCCAGTTTCTGTGCAATATCGTCCTGAACTTCAGGTGTGGCCGAAGCGGTAAGTGCCAGGATGGGCACATTAGGTAATTCGGTCCGCAGAGCGGCAATACGCAAATACGGTGGACGAAAATCATAGCCCCATTGTGAAATACAATGCGCTTCATCCACTGCTATCAGGTGTACGCCTAATCCGGGCAGGTATTCTTTAAACAGGCTGGTCTCTAATCGTTCCGGCGATACATACAGGAATTTACAATTACTCTCCATGGCGGTATGAAACGTGCGGATCACTTCCTTGCGGCTCATACTGGAGAAAATGGCAAAAGCAGTGATCCCTCTTTTGCGAAGGTTCTCCACCTGATCCTTCATCAGGGCGATCAATGGAGAGATCACCAGGCAAAGTCCGTCCATCGCCATGGCAGGGACCTGGTAGCAAAGTGATTTACCACCGCCGGTCGGCATCAGGGCCAGCACATCTTTCCCGTTCAGTACAGACTTTATAATATCTTCCTGCATCGGGCGAAAAGCATCATAGCCCCAGTATTCTTTCAGTATTTGCTTCGGGTCTGTCAAGTGATTTATTGCAGG
>JAKQJH010000027.1 GCA_029561255.1 Bacteroidota bacterium
TGGTCGGTTACCCGTCCCTGTGGAAAATTATAGGTACGGATCTTGGCACTGCGGTCACCGGTGCTCACAAGACTCTTCCGGTGACGGGCAATTTCGTCTTCCTGTTTACGCACCTGCTCTTCATATAATTTCGTCCGCATCATCCCCATGGCTTTCTCACGGTTACCCAGCTGTGAACGTTCGGTCTGGCAGATCACCACCGTACCCGTAGGAATATGCGTCAGCATTACCTTGGTCTCTACTTTGTTTACATTCTGTCCGCCCGCACCACCACTACGGGCCGTTTCCATTTTCACATCAGCCGGATTCAGTTCAAAATCCACTTCCTCCGCTTCAGGCATCACGGCCACGGTAGCTGCGGAAGTATGTACCCGGCCTGAACCTTCTGTATCAGGCACCCGCTGTACCCGGTGTACCCCGCTTTCAAATTTCAAAGTTCCATATACATCATCGCCGGTTACTTCAAGCTGCACTTCTTTATAACCGCCCACCGTTCCTTCATTTTCACTCAGAATGGCCGTCTTCCATCCCCTGCGCTCGCAATAGCGGACATACATACGTAAAAGGTCACCCGCAAAAAGACTGGCTTCATCACCTCCCGTTCCGGCCCTGATCTCCAGGATGGCATTCTTTTCATCCTGGGGGTCTTTCGGTATCAGCAGCTGACGGATATCCGCTTCTGCTTTTACCTTGTTTTCTTCCATCACCGGCATTTCCATCTTGGCCAGCTCCCGCATTTCCTCATCATTCCCGCCCAGGGCCTCCTTATAAAATTCGATATCATCCAGGATCTTCCGGTAGTCTAAATAGGCCTGCACGATCTTTTCCAGGCTGCGGTATTCCTTGCTGGTTTCCGCAAACTTCTTGTTATTGCTCACAATCTCCGGATTGGTCAGGGCGATGCCTAACTGGTCAAAACGGGCTTTTATCGCTTCTAATCTGTCTAACATAATTGGGTGCGCTGTGCCGGTAAATCCGGTTTATATATAAAGGAGGGCAAAGGTAACAAGAATAATTTTTTGGGAATTGGAAATCGGATTTGGCAATTTTGCGGCATGGCTTACCGAAAATTCAAGGCTGACCGTCTTTTTGATGGCGACCGATTCCGCGAAGGAGAAATACTGATCACCGATGAAAAAGGGAAAGTGGAAGCGATCGTACCGGAAAGTGAAGCAGGCGAAAATACTGAACAAGTAGCCGGCATTCTTTGTCCGGGACTGATCAACAGCCACTGCCACCTTGAATTGAGTCACCTGAAAAATGTAATCCCTCCGCATACCGGTCTTATTGATTTTCTCTGTTCAGTAGTCACCAAACGGGGTTTTGCCCGCGAACTGATCGATGCGGAAATCATCCGGGCAGAAAAGGAAATGGAAGCGAATGGTATTGTAGCCGTCGGGGATATTGGAAATACCGCCGATACAGCCGCCGTGAAAAGCAGTAGCCGGATCCGGTGGCAGAATTTTGTGGAGGTGTTGAGTTTTACCGATGAAAAAGCCGTTGAAAACTTCGCTCACTACAAGCAGGTTGCGGAAGCAATGAAAGAATCGTTGAAAGACAGCCCGGTTTCACATCGTACCTCCCTGGTGCCTCATGCCCCATATAGCATTTCACCCGATACCTTCCGGATGATCAATGAAGCTACTTCCGGACAGGTAATTTCGATGCACAATCAGGAACATCCAGCAGAGGATGAACTCTATAAAACCGGCGGAGGGGAATACCTGCGGTTTTTTAAAATCTTCGGGATGAACAAGTCCCCGTTCCCTGTAACCGGCAAAAGCAGTATCCGCTCCGTATTACCTTATTTCACCAACGGTCAAACCATTTTCCTGATCCATAATACCTTCATGTCTGAAGATGATATTATATGGGCAAATGAATATGCCGCCAACAACGGACTGAAACTGGTCTATTGTCTTTGTATCAATGCCAATCTGTATATTGAAAATAAAGTACCGCCTGTCGACCTGCTGATGAAGCATCAGTGTGATATGGTACTGGGTACAGATAGTTACAGTAGTAACTGGCAGCTGAGTATCGCCAAAGAAATGGAGGCTGTCAAAAAGTATTTCCCGCATATTCCGGATGCCACGCTCCTGCAATGGGCCACCCGAAATGGTGCACAAGCTTTTGGATGGAATGATCAGCTGGGAAGTTTCAGAAAGGGCATATCCCCTGGATTGGTCCGGTTGGAAGCTGATTTAAGCAATTCGGCCAGATTGCAAATGAGCAATCAATAATGAGTAATCAGTAATGAGTAATGAGTATTGGGGAAAATCGTTATAGAATTGGTACTTTTCGCAAAGCGGGATGTACAATGATTTTGTAAAAATCGCTCAGCTACCTGCCTTTGCCGGCAGGCAGGCTCATTACTGATTACTCATTACTCATTTCTTCTTTAAATCTCTACCTATAATAAAAGACCTCTTCCTGAGCTACTCATTACTCATTACTCATCACTCATCACTCATTACTCATTTCTTCTTTAAACCTCTACCCATACTATAAGAACTCTTCCCGACACAATCACCCAAGCACTTCCCTTAACACCGGCAACGTCTTCATCGTCCCGAAGTCCTGTATATGCAACGCATAATACAATTCCAGCTGGTGAAGTAACAATCGTCTGAAATCATGATGCAGCCGGATCTGGTCCAGTTCTTCCGGTTGCATGACTTTTAATAATTGTGAAGTAGTGACTGCCTGCTGACCTTCCAGGAAATACGGATGCCCCGGATGTTCGGCTGAAAACTGTCCCTCTTTTAAATCCAGGTACACTTCTTCCTCACTGTGGTTATCCGTCATCCGGAAACCAAAATGTACCGGCAGGTGCAAGGCAAAAAATAAAGGCAGATTCGCCATTACCGCACCCTGACTTTGATCCAGGTGCAGAAAACAATCTTCTGTAAACTGGAAAAGATCCGGATTGCCTTCGGGTTGCCGCAGGCATTTGGTCAGCAGTTCCACCATAAACAAGGCCACGGCATTTTTGGGCACATCCGAAAAAATATGCTGATAAAGCCGGGACCAGCGGAACTCTTTTATGCGGTTGAGCTGTTTCAGTTCATTGTGGTACACCACCAGATCAAGCAGGGCAGCCGGTTGAAATAAACCCGCTTTACCAGCGCCTTTTTTAGAAGAACTCCGTACGCCATTGACCAGGTAAGTCTGTACTCCGAAAAGTTCGGTGAAGATGGTCACGATGATACTGGTCTCCCCGTACTTCACCGTACGCAGCACCAGCCCCTTTGTTTTATGCAGTTTATCGGCCATCAGCGATTGATAAAAAATATTTTTGTAGCTGTCCGCTCTTTCCCTCCATCCTCCTGTACCAGCACCAGGTAAACCCCGCTGGCTATCCGTTGACCCCGGTAATTCTTCCCATCCCAGTTGGCCTGTCCGCCAAGCGCTCTTGTCTGATACACTAACTTCCCATCCAGTTCCGTGATTTTGACAATGGCATTATTCACTAATCCACGGATGGCAATAGTACCACCGAATCCTGGAGGAACCGGGTTAGGAAACACCAATACTTCTTCATTGGTTATTCCTCCTTCCGTCGCATTTCCGCTGAATGAACAGATTCCTTTCAATGTGGCGAAAAAGACTTCCCCCGTTTTTCCATCGATCGCCATTTTATTCACTTCATTACTGAGCAAGGGACTGTTGGTTTCGGTAAAACGGGCCAGTACTTTCTCTCCCGAGGCATCCACCAGGAATACCCCGTTTTTTGTGGCCACCCATTTCCGGTCAGCCCCATCCACCGCTATACTTCGTACTTCCTCGCCTTTAAAAAGATAGCCGGCAAAATTGCCATTGGGTACAATGGGCCAGTAAGCATCACAGCCCGTAGAAAATAATTGGTCAGGACATTGAAATACCGCCACCCCATCGGTAGTACCCACCCAGATAAATCCGCTCTTATCCTTTGCCAGGCAGGTTACATTGGAAGAAGGCAGATTTCCATTACCAGCATTCATACCCAGCTTCCGCCAGCGGTCATCTCCGGTATTATCTATTGAATTACCATGATCAAATACGATCAATCCGTTTCCTAAAGGAGATACGATCCATTTATACCCATTATCATCCACGATAATCTGTGCTACTGCATTTTCAAAAAGCGTAAATGGAATGGAAAAACTTTTCCAGCTGCCATCCGCTTTCATTACCCGCAATGGTTGCGGAGCCCCGAAATTTGATACCCACAAATTTTGTTCCGTATCAAAACAGAGACCGGCCACGCGGTAACTGCCCGGATCACCGGCCGTGACATCGAGATAGCCCTGTTTGTAAATAGTAAATGCGGGACCTTCGTTCAGGTGTAGTAATCCTCCCCCATACGAACCGGCCCAGATACTGGCATCCCGTTTATCATAAGCCAGGGCGATATAATCCAGCAGCGTATCAATGGCCGGATAACGATAGCGGTTGATATTGGTCCAGCTGCCTTCTTTTAGTATAAAAATACCATCCCCGTTATACTGGTAATTCCAGGCATCATTAACCGCCCCTGCTGTTGCATAAAAAACCTTGTCCGCCACCGCCATTTCGCCGCCGCCAACAGCCTGCGGGGAGCCCGGGCTAAAATTCGCATAGGCATTGCTGTTGGCAATCCGGGAAAGTCCGGCAAACTGATCCGCCACCCAGGGTTCGTTATTGACTAAAAGCGCTTTTCGGGGGAAAGACACGGCCCCGGTATTATCCAGTACCCGGTTAACTGCACCGCCGGGATCGAGGATCACCACCCGGCTGATCCCGGTCGTTTGTCGTTCACAAAGCAACAGTTTGTTTTCACTGACTTCCACATTCACCAATGGCCAGCCATCCTGGTAAAACAGGTTCCAGTTATTTCCATTTTGTATAAACAGGGAGTCGTTTTTCTGTAAAACCATAGTGCCGGAAAGATTCAAAACCTGCTGAACACCCAATGTACCTGGTATTGTTTGCCAGTTCCGGTAATCAGCCGGATCGGTTATTCCGATTGCGGCTTTTTTCAAGCCTTCTGTCGTGGCCGCATAATAAAAACCAGCATCGCTGGAGAAACCGGTGACTTTAACCGGATTGCCCCCGTTTCCAACCAACCAGGTATCGCTGATCTCATACCGGTTTGCATCGACCACGATCACACCGAGTCCGGAAGCGAGGTAAAATTTATCCTGCAATGCATAAATGCGATAGATCGATTTATCTCCCGGTATATTATCCCGCTTGATATCCGGAATATTATAAACCCGGTTGAGCTGGAGGATATCCAGGTTGCTGTTCGTATAAGCCACCAGGAGTTTATCCCGGTTATTATTCAGGCAGATCGTACTGATCCCTGTTTCACTCAGTCCGGTAACCCGGCTGAACCGCTCGGTTTGTGCATCAGTGTAAGTGACTGAAAAAAGGCTGTAAGGAGTGGCACAGAAAATACGCGTATTACCGGCTGCCAGGTCAATGGCACTGTTATACGGCAGGTGTTCCCGCCATTGCCCCACAGGTGCCAGCTGATCCTGTGCGGCTGTAAACAGTCCGGCCAGTAAAAAACAAAGGATGAAACGGGTTCTCACCCCTCAAAAGTATCACAATCAGTCATGTTCCTATTGGGCTTTTTTGCCTTTCTTTGCAGCCTCACAATCCCTGAAACATTTATGTGGTACCGGCTCGGACAATTTATTCTCCAATATCGTATTGCACTCCTGGTTCTTTTACTGGTCCTGACCGGTTTTATGGGCTATCATGCCAGCAAAGTCCAGTTAAGTTATGATTTTACCCGCGCCATCCCGCTCGATAATCCCAAATACAAAGCCTACCAGGAATTCAGGAAAAAATTCGGCGACGATGGTAACCTGCTGGTGATCGGGATACAGACGGATCAGTTTTTTAATGAAAAGAAATTTAATGCCTATTACCAGCTGCTCCGCGATCTTAAAAAAGTAAAAGGGATTGAAGATGTACTGGCTGTACCTACCGCGGTGAACCTGGTCAAGCAACCGGATGCCGAAAAATTTAAAGCGGTTCCCCTGTTCCCGGACCGAACGCTTACCCAGGCTGAGATTGACAGTTCTGCTGCACTTTTCCGCAGCCTCCCTTTCTATGAGGGATTGATGTATAATCCATCTACCAATGCCTGGCTGATGGGACTGCGGGTAAATAAAGACCTGATGGCTTCCAAAGCAAGGGAAGGCGTGGTAAAAGAAATAAACAAAGTGACCGATGCTTTTGGTGAGGTGCAAAACCTGACCATCTATAAAAGCGGGCTTCCATATATCCGGACAGAAATCGCAATTATGCTGCAGGAAGAAATGCGTTTTTTCCTGATTGCGTCGATTGCCTTATCCGCCCTTATCCTGCTTTTGTTTTTCCGCTCCATCAGTGCCACCATACTTTCCCTGCTGGTTGTTGGTATCGGGGTGGTCTGGAGTATGGGAACCATTGAACTGCTCGGTTACCGGATCAGCCTGCTCACTGCATTGATCCCCCCGCTGGTGGTGGTAATCGGGATACCCAACTGTATATATTTTCTCAATAAATTCCATGTGTCCTGGAACCAGTCCGGAGATAAACGGCAATCCCTGGTGGCAATGGTGGACAAAATGGGAATCGTGACCCTGTTTTGCAATGTAGCGGCGGCCATCGGCTTTGCCGTATTTGCCCTGACCCAGAGCCAGATCCTCAAAGAATTCGGGGTGGTCGCAGGTATTAATATCATGGCTTTGTTTCTGATTTCACTGATCCTGATTCCGGCCGCATTAAGTTTTTTACCCGCCCCGAAAACCAGGCATACCAAATACCTCGATAATCCCCGGCTAAACCGCTGGCTGGATCGTCTCGAAAGATGGTCCCTGAACCACCGCCGCCTGATTTATGGCATTACCACGGCCCTCGTCATAGTTTCGTTGTTTGGCATTTACCGCCTGAAAAGCGAAGGTTTCATTGTGGATGATCTGCCAAAATCGGATAAAATCTATACGGACCTGAAGTTTTTTGAAAAGAATTTCAAAGGCATCATGCCCCTGGAAGTAGTGGTGGATACCAAAAAGAAACAGGGAGTGGTCCGCAATCCGGCTAACCTGGAAAAAATTGATATATTCTCCCGTTTCCTGGCCAATATTCCTGATATCGCCCGGCCATTGAGCCTGGCCGAAGGTTTAAAATTTGCCAAACAGGCCTTCTTCGATGGAGATCCGGCCAACTATAACATGCCATCCAGTAATGACTTGGTGGCCCTGTCCCAATACCTCAGTTTTAAAGGAGATACAACCGGCAGTAAAAGTTCGCTGGCCACCCTGGTGAACAGTTTTATGGACAGCACCAAACAGCGGGCCCGGATCAGTGTGAATATGGCCGATATCGGCAGTGCCCGGTTACCCGGCATGCTTGACAGTATCCAGGAGATGGCCGAAAAAATCTTTAATACAGACAGTGTGGAAGCCCTGACCGCAGATACAGCAACCCGGGAAGCCAATAAAGAGGATTCCACCTGGGGAAAGCGCCGGTTCGATATCCAGCTGACCGGCACAAGTGTAACCTTCCTGGAAGGTAGCCGGTTTATTATCAGCGGGTTAAAAGACAGTATTTTCTGGGCCTTCCTGCTGATTGCCGCCTGTATGCTGTATTTATTCCGATCCTTCCGGATCCTCATCTGTTCCCTGATCCCGAACATCATTCCGCTAATGATCACCGCCGGGGTGATGGGCTGGGTGGGCGTACCACTGAAGCCCTCCACCGTCTTGGTTTTCAGTGTGGCCTTAGGCATTGCAATCGACGTAACTATCAGATTTTTAGTTAATTATAAGCAAGAATTGCCCGCACAAAACTACGATCTGACCAAGACCGTAATTGAAACCATCCATAGTACAGGTATCAGTATTATCTACACATCATTGGTACTGATTGCCGGTTTTGTAATCTTTTATTTCAGTGAGTTTGGGGGTACCAAGGCATTGGGCTGGTTAACCTCTCTGACCCTGGTCACAGCTACCCTCACCAACCTGGTACTTTTGCCGGCCATTCTTATTTCTTTTATTCGGGTTAAGAAATAGGCGATTTCATTACTTTTACGGCAGGACAGCAGGCTTTTAATGCCCTGTAAGTGCAGCAATTAATTTAGGTTAATTGTCAAAGAGTTGGCGGGAGAATGGCCCCGGGGACCCTGGATGGTCCGGACTGAAAAACAAAGGTTCAAAAAGTTCCCTGTTTTTTGTGTTATTCCTGTAAGGTTCTTTAATTTCAAGCCCCCTTGATCCTTCGAAGGGCCAGGTGGCTTGGATTTCAATTATATACTAAAACAAAAATGCACATGAGAAAACTGTATCTACTCCTTATGGGGGTTGTGTTCTTTGCCACCCAGGCAATGGCGCAACGAACCATTACCGGTAAGGTCACTGATGATAATGGCGCTCCCCTTGCCAATATATCAGTGCTTGTTAAAGGAACAACAGTCGGTACGTCTACCAAAGCAGACGGTACTTACTCGCTCAACGTTCCTGCAAATGGACGCACACTTGTATTTTCTTCTGTAGATATGCTTACAGTAGAGGTCAGCATCGGCGCTAAGACTTCAATTGATGCGACATTATTGAAAGAGGATAAGACCATGCAGGAAGTAGTAGTAGTGGGTTATGGTACACAACGGAAAAAAGAAGCCACTGCCGCAATCGGAAAGATTGACCCGACTAATATTGCTCCGCTGGTAAGTCCCAGTATCGACAAACAACTGGGTGGACGTACTCCGGGTGTGTTGGTTACCAACCCCAGTGGTCTGGTAAATGAACCGCCCCGTATCCGTATCCGTGGTGTGAACTCCATCAGTGGAGGTCGTGGTCCGCTGATTGTATTGGATGGTATCCCCACTTTCTCCGGTGGTTTTGCCGGATTCACCAATGATAACCTGCTGGCCAATATCAACCCGGCTGACATTGAGTCCATTGATGTACTCAAAGACGGTAGTGCCACTGCGATCTACGGTTCGCAGGCCTCCAACGGGGTGATCATGATCACCACTAAAAAAGGTAAGGCTGGTCGTCAGAATTTCAGCTATAGTTCCACGTTTGGTTTTTCCAAACCGATGAATCGTTTTGACCTGCTGAATGCACAGGAATTCGTGACCATTGCAAACGCCAAACTGTCTGCAGCAAGTCTCGCCAACGGCGCTTTCATGAACAGTGAAAACACCAATACCGACTGGCAGGATGTGGTATTCCGCCCGACTTCACAATCCAGCACCCATAACCTGGCACTGGATGGTGGTAACGATCGTACTACCTACTACCTGTCATTCAACTACCGTTACCAGGAAGGGCTGGTAAAAACAAATACTACGGAGAACTATAACGTTCGCGCCAACTTTGAACACAAAGTGAACAAATGGCTCAAGATTACCAACTTCATCACCCTTTCCCGTGGTTTTGACAAAGACCAGAATAATGGTGGTAATGCCCTTTCCGGAAGCATTGCAGCAGCACTGAGGGCTTTACCCAATGTGCGTTTGATGAATACGGCTCTTCCGCAGTTTGATAATTTCAATATCACCCCTGACGGAGCTGCGCTTGGAAGAGATGCCAATACCAGAACCATTGAGAACAACTATGTAAACATTGGCTATGTGCTGGCTAAAAATAAATTCCGTTCTAAAAAGCACCGCGTAATTGACAATTTCGCCATTGAAATTAAACCGGCCAGCTGGTTGACCAACACAGTCAAAATCGGAATTGATTATATCACACTGGATGAATTCTTCCGTCAGGATGCCAAGCATGGTGACGGCCGCAGTGTACTGGGACGTGTGAGTAACCAGGCAGCCAATACCATGCGCTGGACCGCACAGGAATATATCAATGCCAACAAAACCTTTGGCAAACATAATGTGAATGCAACTGTAGGTATCGAAGCCCAGAACCAGGAAAGCAACAGCTTCTCTGCTTCAGGAACCAACCTGGCTGACCCCTTCTTCCAACAACAGAATGTGATCAGCGGCAGTTATGTTACCCAGTTATCTGGTGGTGGATATTCAGAAGGCCCTGGTATTTTCTCCTATTTTGGTCGTCTGAATTATGACTACAAGAGCAAATACTTCTTCCAGGTCAGTTTCCGTCGGGATGGTTTATCAAAGTTTGCCAAAGATCAGCGCTTTGGTAATTTTCCCGGAGGTTCTGTTGGCTGGAGAGTCGCCCAGGAAGATTTTTGGGCTAATTCAGGTTTAGGTAAAGTCATCAATGACTTTAAAGTACGTGCCTCATGGGCGAAAGTAGGTAACGCGAATATTACCGGCGGTAACTTCCCCTACCTGAACCTGTATGGTCTTTCTCCTTATGGAGCGATCAGTGGTATTTCCGCATCACAGTCTGGCAACTCAGCCCTGCAGTGGGAAACCAATGAGAAAATCGACTTTGGTTTTGATATGGGCTTCGCCAAAGACCGGATCACCCTGGTATTCGACTATTTCAAAAACAAGAACAACGGCCTGGTATTCGGTGTTCCCCAACCTCCGTCACTGGGTGTTCCGGGCAACCAGATTTTCCAGAATATCGGCGATATGGAAAACAAAGGATTTGAGCTCGCCCTGAATTTCGCGGTTGTACGCAAACGTGATTTCAACTGGGATCTCGGATTCAACTACACCAGTCAGAAAAATAAAGTGCTGAGTCTGCCAGGTGGAAATGATATCGTGGTATCGAATGGTACTGGTAACTACAATGTTCACCGCGTAGGTCAGCCGATCAATGCCCTTTATGGCTATCAGTATGTAGGTGTTAACTCATCCAACGGTAACCCCGTTTACCGCAAAGCGGATGGTACCCTCCTGATGGGTAATATCACCAACTCCTCTTATTTCTCTGTTGCTGACCTGAACAGTGCTACCGCTGGTAGTGCAGGAAGCCTGGCCAGTACTGATCGCCAGATCCTTGGAAGTGCCCTGCCGACCTATTTCGGTGGTATCACTAATACGATTAAAGTGAAACAATTCACTGTCGATATGTTATTCCGTTTCTCCGGTGGTAACAAGATCATGAATATCACCCGCCAGGAATCCCTGCTGAACCAGGGCTTCATGAACAACGGTACTGAAATCCTGCAACGTTGGCAGAAGCCCGGTGATGTAACCAATGTACCCCGTCTGTGGTACAACCGGGATAACTTCACCAACCTGAACCAGCAGGCTTCCACCCGCTTTATCGAGAAAGGTGATTTCTTCCGGATGGATAACCTGTCCGTGAATTACGATGTACCTTCAGCACTGCTGGGACGTCTGTTCAAGAATTCTGTGAAATCATTCCGTTTCCTGTTACAGGCACAGAATCTCTTCGTGATCACGGATTATACCGGAATTGATCCTGACAATATTGATGAAAGAGGACTGGACTATAATACCATTCCTCCGGCCAGAACAATTTCCTTTGGCGTTAATATTGGTTTCTAAATCATAACCGAAAAAACTGAATACAATGCGAGTAAAAATAATTTCAACCATTTTAATAGCGGGTACTTTGCTGATGAGTGCCTGTCAGAAAAAAGTACTGGAACTCCAGTCTTTTTCACAGCAATCAGATGAGTCGGCTTTCGCTAATGCGGATGCCTGCCAGTTATCTATGTATGGGGTTTATGATGCCTGCCAGTCGGGCTTTTACCTGGGTGGTGCGGTCAGGGGATATCCCTTTGGTGCAGCAGCCCTCGAACAGGGGGATATGCGTGGTGAAGACATGCTGAACCAGGCGGCTTTTTTCCAGATTACGTACGAAGCCACTTATAACAATGCTTCTCCCAACAACCAGTACATGTTTGAAACCATTTACGCCATGGTGAACAAAGCCAACCTGGTTATTGATGGTATGAGAAGTGCCGGATCCAAAGGAATTATTTCCGCTACAGCAGCCACTCAATATGAGGCAGAATGCCGGTTCCTTCGTGCCATGGGTCATCATGAACTGGTTTTGAACTTGTCCAAACCATATACAGATGGAAATGGAAGTGCGATGGGCGTGATCTACAGAGATTTTGCCGTAAAAGATGCCGCTACTGCTGATGCAGCTAAAGCAATCAAGCGTTCTACGGTGAAAGTTTCTGATACGTATGCAAAAATCCTGGCTGACCTGGATTTTGCTGAAACCAATCTCCCTGCCACACCCATTGTAAATACTTCTGGTGTACAGATCAAAACCTTCCGTGCAACAAAAGCCGCTGCAATCGCCCTTAAAATGCGGGTGAAAATGCATATGGGCGACTGGGCTGGTGTGATTACTGAAGGGAATAAGCTGGTACCTGCCGCGGCTCCTTTTGTAAGTCCGATCGGCGGATGGACATTAAATGCAGCTGCTGATGGTTCCTTCACTGCCACTACCTCAAACGAAAGTATCTTCTCTATCCGTAATGATGCCACCGATAACCCCGGTGTAAATGGTGCCTTACCCCAAATGTTAGGCGACCCCGCATTAGGTGCCAGAGGTCTCGTAAGAGTTAGCCCGGTTATCTGGAGTGATCCTGCCTGGCTTTGTAATGATTTAAGAAGGACTTTATTATACAGAACAAATGCAACAGGATCTACCGCAGTTCCTCCTCCGGCTGTTAGTGCTGTTTATACGATCAAGTACCGCGATTATGCCAATTCATCTGACCCGGCTCCCATGATCCGCTACGCGGAAGTGATTCTGATGCTGGCAGAAGCAGAAGCAAGAAATGCGGCGGGTACCAGTGTATCAACCCGTGGTGTTGCTTTATTGAATGCCATCAGAAACCGTGCGGTAACCAATGTGGTTGACCAGTTTACAGCCGCCAGCTTTGCCGATAAGAATGCATTGATCGCTGCCATCCTTTTTGAAAGAAGGGTTGAATTCCTGGCAGAAGGTAAAAGATGGGGTGATATCTCCCGACTGGCTAACGACGCTAACTTTGCGCCGATCCCCGGTGGTGGTGTTCCCTCCAAAGTAGGTTCTGGTGGCGCATCTGCCGCTATGTTTAACTGTGCCGGTGCAACGTTCACCCGCTCAGTACCTGCCCTGGCTTATACCAACTTCCGTTTCCTGTGGCCGGTTCCGCTGTCTGAAATTCAGCAGAACGCCAACTACGATCAGAATCCTGGTTACTAATCAACCGGATCTTAATAATGAAAGCGGCCCCGAATCGGGGCCGCTTTTTTTTGCCTGCGGC
>JAKQJH010000032.1 GCA_029561255.1 Bacteroidota bacterium
TGCCCCGGAGGAAGTGGAACTGATTTCACCTGCCATTGATTTAATCAGTATCCAGAAAGGAGATAGTTCTGTAGACCTGAAAGCCACTGCCAAAGCTAAAGTGGATGGGAAAATGCGGAAACTCTATGGATTAAAAGCCGTTTTTTATATGGTGACCGACTCCGCGGAGACCGAAATAGGTACTGTGGTCACCGACCGCAACGGATTTGCCATTCTGAATGTTAAGGCCGGACAGGTCGTCACCAACGCTGATGGCACGCTGCATTTTAAGGTTACCGTAGCCGGACCTAAAAATATGGAAGCCGGTGAAGGAGAAGTAACCGTAAAGAGAGCCATGCTGGTAATGACCCCTGTAAAAGAAGAGGGACTGCTTTCCGTACAACTGAAACTGGTGGATCTCTCCACCGGTGAGGAAAAACCGGTACCGGAAACTGCTGTTGGCATTTTCGTAAAAAGAAGTTTTTATCCCCTGAAACTCGGGGAAGGCAATACGGACGAAAACGGGGAAGCCACTGTTGAAATCCCCAATAACCTGCCTGGTGACCCGCTGGGAAATATCACCCTGCTGGCCAAACTGGATGAAAATGAAACCTATGGATACTTAGAAACTGCTTCCACCCAAAAATGGGGCTTGCCGGTATCCAACCGCATTGAGGATCAGCCCCGGGCACTCTGGAGTTCCCACCCGCCGATGTGGATGTTAATTACTTTTATTATCTTAATGACGGCGGTCTGGGGTCACTATATCGTGATTGTATATGAATTATTCCGCCTTCGGAAAGAACAACATCCGGTAGCGGATGCAACGCAAGCGTAATTTTTCACATCTTATAACTAAGTAAAACAATGAACATGAAAAAAAATCTGACACTCTTTATGTCCGGCTTATTTGCCATCGGATTACTGGCATTTGTGCCGAAAAACTCATTTCAGGAGCCCTGGAAGGTTCCGGATGCTGCCAAGAATAAAGCGAACCCTGTGAAAAGTGACGCTGCTTCTCTGGCAAGCGGTAAAGCCCTGTACAACCAGCATTGTAAATCCTGCCATGGTACAAAAGGAAAAGGAGACGGCCCGAAAGCCTCTACATTGGATACCGATTGCGGT
>JAKQJH010000037.1 GCA_029561255.1 Bacteroidota bacterium
CGGAGCATTAATAGTGTGCAGTTGGTGACGGAGCTTTCAATAGAACAGATAAAGAATAAAGAGAATCTCGTGTTTTAGATAATCGGACAATAAGAACCAAGAAGCCAAGATGCCAAGATCCAAAGAAGCATCAAAAGACAAAATCCAAGGAATAATCAATATAGAAATCACAAACCTTCTCCGTGGCATGGTTGAAATTTGGTTCTTCTAAACCCTCAACCTTAAACCTTATACTTTCAACCCTCAACCTCCTCCCCATGTGGACCGAAACCAACAACAAACTCTACCGCAAATTCCAGTTCACTAACTTCAGCGAAGCTTTTGCTTTTATGACCCGGGTGGCACTGGAAGCCGAGAAGATGGACCATCATCCGTTATGGACCAATGTGTGGAATACGGTGGAGATCTGGCTGAGTACGCATGATGCGGGAGATATAGTGACGGAGAAAGACCAATTGCTCGCAGCAAAGATTGATGGATTGATTTAATTTAATACTATGAATATAAAATGGCTGTTGCCCGTATTCGGCTTGTTGTTTATTGCCTGTAATAACGGGGATAAAGTAGTTGCTGGCGGGCCCTGCAGCTATAAGGAAACGATTCATCCGGCGAAACTGATTAAACTCGAAACCACGGACAGCACCTGGTACAATGTATGGCTGGAACTGGAAGCCGGTATCCAATCTAATGATAAGAAGGATACCCTGTATTCAAGACAATTAAACGGAAGTCTGCTGCATATTGACCAGATAAAAAAAGACAGTATTGCTGTGGGGAATACTTATAAGTTCGTGGTACAGGATATTATCAGCGGAAGCTGTACTCCCCGTGTTACGATGTTTCGCTTTGAAAAATTTTAATTTCATCATTTGCCAATCGCATCTACATTGTTAATGGTGAGGCCGGCCGCATTCGGCTATAACGACGAAACGGCTGCCAATAATTTCTTCCAGCATCATCCCGGGCTGGACCGCACTACGCTGCAACAAAAAGCCCTGACTGAATTTGATGCAATGGTGGATTTGTTGCGCAGCCATCAGGTGGAACTGCTTGTGCTGGAAGACAGCAAGGAGCCACCCAAACCCGATGCCGTATTTCCCAATAACTGGATCAGCACATCTCCCGACGGTAAAATATTTATTTATCCCATGTTTGCGCCTAACCGGCGTACAGAGAAAAGGGACGAGTTGCTGGAACAGATTACCCGTGAGTATGTGGTCGTCGATGTGCAGGACTGGAGTGAATTTGAAGCAGAAGGTCGTTTCCTCGAAGGCACGGGCAGCATGGTCATCGACTATGATCATGAAATGATCTACGCGGCAATATCGGAGCGTACCAATTTATCGGTCCTGGAGAAATTCGCTACTGCCAACGGATTTCAGGCCATTGTATTCCTGGCCACTGATAAGGAAGGCCAACCGATTTATCATACCAATGTGGTGATGGCATTGGGTGAAAAATTTGCAGTGCTTTGTGAAGAGGCGATCGAAGAAGAATGGGAGCTCATTGCGGTGAAACAATTACTGGAATCAACAGATCATACCATCATCCCCATAACCCGCGACCAGCTCTATGCATTTGCAGGCAATATGCTCGAGATCAAAAACAAAAAAGGAGAATCGCTGATCGTGCTCAGCGAGACGGCAATGAGTGCACTACGTCCGGACCAGATACAACAGCTACAAAGTTTTGCAACACTGATACCCGTTGCTGTCCCCACCATTGAACAGGTGGAAGGCGGCAGTGTACGTTGTATGCTGGCGGAGATTTTTCTGCAGCGAAAAATTAAGGAAGGATAACTACTGCTTTTTCTCCTTTTGCTTTCATCTGTCCGAGTGGGGTGATGAATCCACCCAGCCCATTCTTTTCAAGTATACCGATCAGTTCGTCTTTTGCCTCCGGTGAAATGGCAATCAGTAAGCCGCCATTAGTCTGCGGGTCCGGCAATAACTTAAAGGCTTCTGCCACCGGGGTGCCTTTTTCAAATTTTACTTTCTCGCCGTAGCTGCTCCAGTTGCGGGTGGTGCCATCGGGGAATACGCCCTGGGCGATATACTCTTTCACGCCGGGGATAGCGGGAATCTTATCATACCATACTTCCGCGCTCAGTCCGCTGCCTTCGGCCATCTCGATCAGGTGGCCCAGGAAACCGAAGCCGGTCACATCGGTCATGGCATGTACGCCTTTTATTTTTCCCAACTCCTCCCCTGTTTTATTCAGGGTGGTCATTTGTTTGATGATTACAGCCAGCAGTTCGTCGGTAATCAACCCTCTTTTCTGTGCGGTTGACAAAATACCTACACCAAGTGGTTTGGTGAGAAAGAGCAGGTCGCCTTCTTTTGCGGTATTATTTTGTTTCAGGTTTTCAATGGGAAGTATACCTGTTACGGCGAGGCCAAAGATTGGTTCCGGTGAATCGATGCTGTGACCACCGGCTAAAGGAATGCCGGCTTCGAGGCAGATGCTGCGTCCGCCTTCGACCACCTTCTGCGCAACATCGGGGGGCAGTTTGTTTACCGGCCATCCCAATACGGCAATCGCCATCAGGGGTTTTCCTCCCATGGCATAGACATCGCTTATGGAATTAGCAGCGGCGATCCGGCCGAATTCAAAGGGGTCATCCACAATCGGCATAAAGAAATCCGTGGTGGAAATGACTGCGGTCCCATTGCCGAGATCATAAACAGCGGCATCGTCACGACTATGATTACCTACCAGTAATTTATCATTATCAGGGAACGCTACAGAAGTTTTTAAAATTTCATCCAGTACTTTAGGCGAAATTTTACAGCCACAGCCGGCGCCATGGGAGAATTGGGTCAATCTTACAGGATCCTGCATTATCATTTGTTTATTGAGAATGCAAAGTTAGTCATTCAGTGAAGGACTGAAAACTGTCTAAGATAAGCGGAGTGTATTTATTATAACTATTTGAAACGCCGGAACACAATCCCTGAACTTTTCTGGAAGTCGGAGCTGAAGCGAAGATTGTAAACATCATTGCCGTCGCGGATCACGAGCAGTCCGGTATTGGGCGGGTATTTACCGAGGCTTTCAGCAAACATCACGAGGGTGAATGTTTCGAGGCCGTCATCCATGTGAATGGTTTTACGGATCGCTGAGCTTTTCAGACCCTGGCTGGGCATCACTACTTCGCCGTTGAGGTAAACACTCACGGTATCGCCATCAATTTCCCCGTTATCATAGAGGGTCAGGATCAGGCTGTCGGATTTGAAATAGACCTCCTGGTTGAACTCTGATTTACGGCCGGCAATCATGGTTGATTTTTTGATCGGGTCTTCCACAGATTTTTTAACCAGCAGGGCCGTTGGATCGATGACTCTCGGTTTCGGCAGGTTTGTTTCAACCGGATTGGCGATAACCGCTTTATTGCTGACCGGTGTCAGGGCCGGTTCTGTTGCTGCAGGCTTATTGTTTACAACGGTTGCTGTGGCTGGTTTTGTTTTCGCCAGGTTTTCCGGAGCAACAGCCGCGATTTTTTCTTCAGGTGCTTTAGTCGCGACTATCGTTTTTGGCGCATCAGTTTGCTGATTTTTTGCCGAAGGATTTGTTGTTTTAACAACTGCTTTTTCTTCCTGCGACGGGCTTGGTTTAACGGTTGCAGTAGTTACAGGAGGTGTTGCTGGCTGTGTTTTTACCACCGGGCTGGTTGCCGGGGCCGGTTTTACGGCAGCGACTTCAGGGTTAGCGGTACTGGTGTTTGCGGTTTCGTTAGCTGAATTAGCCGGGGCTGCCGTTTTAACGGGAGGGGTTTCTGTTTTTACAGGAACAACCGGGATATTTGTTTCGGTTTTGGCTTTGGCCGTCAGTTTACCCTGGGTCTGAGGATCCGGGTTTTTCTTTTCCGGAACAGCCGTCAGCGCCGGCTCGTTTTTTACTCCCGGTTTTTCCTGGGCTTGGTTATTCGTTGCGACCGGATTGTTTCCCGGTAACGCATCTGCTGGTAAAACGGGTGTCGTTTTGGTTTCCGGGACAGACTGTACTGCTACTTCAGGCACGACAGGTTGCGCCGGTTGGGGCAATTCCGGTTTTTTCACCGAAAGCGATTTTTCCTCATTTTTGGCCAAAATATCGGCTTTTTCGGTGTATTCTGACTGAATTCGCTCCGGTTTTGCCACTTTTACGAATGGAGCAGGTTCGGTTCTTTCTTTGTAAAAAGCAATTTCATCGGCCTTATTCAGTTCTTCGAGGTGTGGAAATAGTTTGGAAGCGGTCAGGTCTTTTTCCTCCGCAAGGTTCACTTTCCCGGTAACCGAATAGTATTTCTTAGTGGCATTGGTCTTCCAGCTTCCATCGAGTTGCCAGGTGCTATCGGTCTGGTTACGCCGGAATGTGCTGGTTACTTTAATCCCCTTGTCCAGTTTTCCCCTGAAATTATAAGCAATGATTTCATCGTCTTTTACTTCACAAATATCCCCTTCAATGGTTCCTTTGACACGCTTAACAATGTAATAGAGGGTATCATTTACAATAAATTCACTGCGGGAATAGCCAAATACCTTTCCCCGGTATTCGGTAAGGGCGATTTCAAAAGACTGGTCCTTACGTACAGAGCTGCTGTCGTTGTGAAGAGCACCAACCCAGAGACCGGTCAGGGTCTGACCATAAAAAAACAGGGGGGCGAGCAGGAACAGGAAACTAAGCCAGAGGTGTCTGGCTTTGAGCAGTGGCTTCACGGATAAGGAGATCGGCATTTTCTGGACTAACGGATTTACAGTTTATCGTATGTAATAACGTTTCTAACCCCTCCCGATTGTGCAGAGACCGGAAATAAAACTTGTCGTAGTACCGGAGCAAAATGTCAAAACTTTCGCTGATTTTGCCCTCTTTTAGCAGTAAAATGGCCGTTTTTGCGTTCAAATGGCCCAATTTCTGGCTGATTCGCTCAATGGCGGCAATCAGCTTTTCTTGTTCTAAAATCCCATATTCGGGGATAATATGCTTCAATCTTTCCTCAAAAGGGATGTCCAGGAACCAGACTTTCGATTGGCGCATGTTTTTCCAGAGGTCGCCGGGGATGTTGATGAGGCCGATGCGCTGGGATTCGTCTTCGAGCCAGATACAACTAGTTAGTTGTTCGTAGTTAGTAGTTCGTAGTCCCTCCTTAGAACTTATAGCTGACAATTCGTTGCTGAGGAGATTTTCAAACATCTCCTGGGTGGGTTGCGGGGGCAGGCCGATGGCACCGAAGGCGGAGCCTTTATGGTTGGCGATGTTTTCGAGGTCAATCACCTTCTCCCCTTTTTCTTTCAGGGTTTTGAGTAATTCGGTTTTACCCGAGCCGGTATATCCACCGATGATGTTGAAGCGGTAAGGTTTTTTAAACGTATCGAGTACATGGTTCCGGAACTTCTTATATCCGCCGATAAGCGTGTAGACTTTGAATCCATACATATCGAGCAACCAGGAGACCGCGCCGCTGCGCATGCCGCCGCGCCAGCAATATACCAGTATGCAGTTGGCAGTAGGCAGGCTGCCAACTGCCGCCTGCCGGCTGCTGTCTGCCAACTGCCGGCTGCTGACTGCTTCTACTTCTTCCACCATCTTGCGCATTTTGGGGCCGAAGTAGTCGAGACCGATCTTGATGGCTTGTTCGCGGCTGATTTGTTTGTAAGCGGTGCCGACCTGTTTGCGTTCTTCATCAGTGAATAGTGGAAGTGAAATTGCCCCGGGCATATGCGCATGGTTGTATTCGCCGGGTGAACGTACATCGAATACAGGGTGTGTTTCTGCCAGTTTCAGGAATTCATCTATGTGGATACGTTGGACCGCCATGGTTGTTTGTAAAAATAATCAATTCGAAGGGCAAGTTGAACAGGAGGTTTATATCATTGGTCAGAAGTTGTTTTGGTGAAGTTTATAGTTCAACCCCGTTGGGGTTGCAGGACATTCAAATTATCGCCTACCCCGGGTTGGCACCCGGGGCTATTAATGGTTCAACCCCCTTCGGGGTTAGTCGTTGAAGACAAATCACCGGCATTTTGTAAGCGTCGAATATTGTTTGTTTTTGAAATCGTGCCAGATGTTTTTTCCGGGTCATCAATAGTTCAACCCCGTTGGGGTTGGAGGGTATTCAAATGATCGCCTACCCCGGGTTGGCGCCCGGGGCTATGAATGGTTCAACCCCATTCGGGGTTAGGAGTTGAAGACAATTACCGGGTTATTGTTTGTATATGAAATTGTGCCGGATGTCTTCTACGGTTTTGTTGGAATACTCAGAAACGATTAATTGTAGAGGTGTTTAGCCCGGAGGGCTTAAATTTTTAATAGCCCCGGGTGCCAACCCGGGGTAACGCGCCCCCCAATGCCCTCACCAACCCCGAAGGGGTTGAACTATACCCGGTAAATCAGGAAAATTTTCACCATAAATGCGACGGTTAAACTTGATTTCACAACTGAATTACATTACAACGGCCCCGGAAATAACACCGGATTTTTTTAAACAAAACCTTATTTTATGAGCACCTACCGTCAGATTTATTATCACCTTGTCTTTGGAACAAAATTCAGGGAATCATCCATTAATCCTGCTGCTGAAAAACAACTTTACAACTACATGTGGGGTATTGTGAAAGCACAAAAATGTAAACTATATCAGATAAATGGTATGCCGGATCATGTTCATTTGTTAACTGATCTTCACCCTTCAATGTCGCTAAGTAATTTTGTGAAGGAGATCAAAGTTTCCAGTAGTATGTGGATGAAAAAGTCCGGGCTTTTCCAATCTTTTTTGGGCTGGCAGGAAGGGTATGGTTCTTTTACCTGTTCAGAAAATGAAAGAGACCGGATAATCGGCTATATAAAAGGCCAGAAACTACATCATTCAACAGAAACCTTTGAAGAAGAATACAGAAGGTTGCTTCAGGAACACCATATCAATTTTGAAGAGAAATACCTTTTTTAAAGTTCAACCCCATTGGGGTTGCAGGACATTTATATCACCTTGTACCCCGGGTTGGCACCCGGGGCTATGAATGGTTCAACCCCATTCGGGGTTAGTCGTTGAAGACAAATCACCCGCATTTTGTAGGCGTCGAATATTGTTTTTTTTGAAATCGCACCGAATGTCTTCTATGTATTTGTTTGAATACCCCTATACAATTAATTGTAGGGTCGCATAGCCCGGAGGGCTTAAACTTTTCATAGCCCCGGGTGCTAACCCGGGGTAATGCGTCCCCCAATGCCCCCACCAACCCCGAAGGGGTTGAACTATACCCGGTAAAAAAGAAAAATTTTCACCATAAAGGCGACGGTTAAACTTTGATTTCACAACTGAATTACTTTACAATGGCCCCGGAAATAACACCGGATTTTTTTAAACAAAACCTTATTTTATGAGCACCTACCGTCAGATTTATTATCACCTTGTCTTTGGAACAAAATTCAGGGAATCATCCATTAATCCTGCAGATGAAAAACAACTTTACAACTACATGTGGGGTATTGTGAAAGCACAAAAATGTAAACTATACCAGATAAATGGTATGCCGGATCATGTTCATTTGTTAACTGATCTGCACCCTTCAATATCGTTGAGTAATTTTGTGAAGGAGATCAAAGTATCCAGCAGTATGTGGATGAAAAAGACCGGTTTTTTTCCATCATTTTTGGGCTGGCAGGAAGGGTATGGTTCTTTTACCTGTTCAGAAAATGAAAGAGACCGGATAATCGGGTATATAAAAGGCCAGAAACAACATCATACCACGGAAAGCTTTGAAGAAGAATACAGAAGGTTGCTTCAGGAACACCATATCAATTTTGAGGAGAAATACCTTTTTTAAAGTTCAACCCCGTTGGGGTTGGAGGACATTCAAATTATCACCTACCCCGGGTTGGCACCCGGGGCTATGAATGGTTCAACCCCCTTCGGGGTTAGTCGTTGAAGACAAATCACCCGCATTTTGTAAGCGTCGAATATTGTTTTTTTTAAATCGCACCGAATGTCTTCTATGTATTTGTTTGAATACCCCGATACGATTAATTGTAGGGTCGCATAGCCCGGAGGGCTTAAACTTTTCATAGCCCCGGGTGCTAACCCGGGGTAACGCGTCCCCCCTATGACCTCACCAACCCCGAAGGGGTTGAACTAATATCCACTAATAAATGCAATAAAAAAAGGCCGCCAGTGGCGACCTTTTATATTGAATTTTTATTTCTTTACCGGTTCATACTCGCCAAAAACTCTTCGTTGCTCTTGGTGCCCTTCATACGATTCTGCAGTTCGCGCATGGCTTCTTCGGTATTCATGTCAGTAAGATAAACACGGAGGAGGTTCATACGTTGCAACACATCGCGCTCCAGCAACAGGTCGTCGCGACGGGTACTGGAGGCCACGATATCGATGGCAGGGAAAATCCGTTTGTTGGAAAGGCGACGATCCAGTTGCAATTCCATGTTACCGGTTCCTTTGAATTCCTCGAAGATCACTTCATCCATCTTGCTTCCGGTATCCACCAGGGCGGTCGCGATAATGGTGAGGGAACCTCCGTCTTCAATTTTACGGGCGGCACCAAAAAACTGCTTGGGTTTTTGCATCGCGTTTGCTTCCACACCACCGGATAATACTTTACCGGATGCAGGAGCCACGGTATTGTGGGCACGGGCGAGACGTGTAATAGAATCCAGGAGGATCACTACATCATGTCCGCACTCTACGAGACGCTTTGCTTTTTGCAGGGCAATGGTAGACACTTTTACGTGTTTCTCAGCCGGCTCATCAAAGGTAGACGCGATCACTTCGCCTTTAATGCTCCGTTCCATATCGGTTACCTCTTCCGGACGCTCATCCACCAGCACCACCATCAGGTAGCACTCGGGGTGATTTTCGGCAATGGCATTGGCCACGGCTTTCAGCAACATGGTCTTACCGGTTTTCGGCTGGGCCACGATCAATCCACGTTGTCCTTTACCAATAGGAGTAAAGAGGTCCATGATCCGGGTGGAATAATCAGAGGCGGTAGTAAAGAGATTCAGTTTTTCGAAAGGGAACAAAGGCGTGAGGTAGTCGAAAGGAACGCGGTCGCGTACTTCTTCGGGACTCTTGCCATTGATCGTATCCACTTTCAGTAAAGCGAAATATTTTTCACCTTCTTTTGGCGGACGTACAGATCCGTGTACGGTATCACCGGTTTTTAAACCGAATAACTTGATCTGTGAAGGAGATACATATACGTCGTCGGGAGAAGATAAGTAGTTGTAGTCGGAGGAACGGAGGAAGCCATATCCATCGGGCATCATTTCCAATACACCTTCGCCAAGGATCACCCCATCAAATTCCACATTGAACTGCTGTTCACGGCGGGGAGGATAGAATTTATTCTGTTGATTCGTATTTTCACCCGCCTGCTGGCTGGCTTCATTCAGAATGGCTTGCGCCAGTTGTTCGGTTTTACTATCAAGAACGATTTCAGCATTGTTATTTTCAGAACCATTTTGTTGTTCCTGATCGGGTTCGTTATCCTGTTGCTGTGTTTGTTCTGCCGTACTGTTTCCGTCAATCTGTGGCTTTTCATCCGGTTTCTTCCGGGCTTTCTTCACAGGGGCTTCTTTTTTTATGGGCATATTGGGTTTTTTAGGGGCGGGTTTCTCCTCTCCACCGCTTTCCACCACGGCTTCTTCGCTGCCGCCGGTGCTGGTGCTGGTTTTTACAATACGCTTACGTTTGCCGTCATCGGCAGGTTTGGCTCCTTTAGAACCGGCAATCGCCTGACTGTCAAGAATCTTATATACCAGATCCTGTTTACTCAGCTTTTTGGCATTGGGGATTTTCAGCTGCTCGGCTATATCCAGCAGTTCAGGAACGAGCATGTCGTTCAGTTGGAGAATGTCATACATAAAAAAAACTTGAGGTTAGTCAAAACTCGTGGTCACC
>JAKQJH010000042.1 GCA_029561255.1 Bacteroidota bacterium
TATGGGGCTGGTGGCAGAAATCGGAAAACTGCAGCAGAACCCCAATATAAAAATGGCTTCACTCAAAGGAATGGATGCTTCGCCTCAGTCCTTTGCCACCGTTTACTGGGATACCGCCTCCCATGATGTATTCCTGCTGGCAAATAATCTGCCGGCCCCGCCAACGGATAAACAATACCAGCTCTGGGCCTTACTCGATGGCAAACCTGTTGACCTGGGTATGATGGAATACAATATCCGTCAGAAAAAACTACTCGTCCGGATGAAAAATGTGGGTAATGCTCAGGCATTTGCCATTACACTGGAAAAAATGGATCGTCCTGATCCATCAAAGCCCGGTGGCGACATGTATGTCATGGGTAAACTCTGATTCAATTTTTCCAATCTTTCCCCTGTTCCTTTACGTATATAACCAGACAGCTATTGCTATAGTCATGTTGGTTCTATAGTTGGTTAAGAACAGGGGGCTCTTCAGGGCTCCCTGTTTATGTTTAAAGCTGTCAAAAACTCGCTAATATTGCCGAAATAAGTTAAACGATGCAGATTCGCTTTCTCCTGCCGGGTATTTTATGGATTATCCTTTGTACGATTCTTTTCACACTCCCGGGTTCCTCCTTTCCGAAAGAAGACTGGCTGGATAAGATCTGGTTTGATAAATGGGTACATATCGGATTGATCGGTTTACTGGTGGTCAGCTGGTGCTGGGGTATGCAAAAAAAACTGGTCAATAAACAAAAACTGGCCGGTATATTCCGTTGGATCTTATTCCTGGCAATTGCTTATGGTGTAGGAATGGAGTTTGTACAAAAACACCTGGTGGCCAATCGCTCCTTTGATGGAGGGGATATTATTGCGGATTCGGCCGGTGCCATTATTGGCTACCTGTATAGCAGCAGGGTATATATAAAAAAATAGACCCCTGTGGAAACAGGGGTCGCAACCAAAACTAACTGCTTATGAGAAAATTGACTGTCTTTATAATGAGTTCTGAATTTCTATATCTATAAAGCAAATGTACTGCATGTAGTATGAATGTTGCTGTTAACGAAAGTTTAAAAGAACAGAATCCGTAAAATCACTTCAGATCCGCAACGTACATTTTCCAGGTTTCTCTTCACTAATACGATGCAATCACCTTACTTATTGCATAAACAACAAAAAACACTTGTTAGTTTATACGAAATTTTCTTTCAAAAAACCTGACAATCAGCTGACAAAGAACAGACAATCACTTGCTGACAATTCTAATGTAAATTTCGTGCCAAATTGAGTCAAAAAAAAAGCTATCCGGTTAAGAATAGCTTAATTCGGTAAGGAGTTCCGCTTATTTCGATAAGAAACCTTTGATCATATCCATTAATCCGCCGCCGCCAGTATCGCCGGAAGGCTGGAAGTTATCCTGGGCTTTGCGGGTGAAATTACCGATAAGATCCTGTAAGTCAAATCCTCCGCCATTGCCGCCTGATGTGGAACCGCCACCGGTGAACTGACTCAGGATATCCTGTAACTGGGAGCCGCCTCCATTTCCTCCTGTAAGAGAACCAATAAGTCCATCGAGTGTAAACCCGGGATTAGCCGGATTATTGGTCTCGGTGATCATTCCGTTCAGCACATTGGGAATAAGATTATTAGCAACAGAACTCGCCGACGCGGGTGTCATATTATATTTACACACCAGTTTGCTGATAAAATGTCCCACCATCATGGTGACCATCGGATTTTTTAATAATCCGGAAACACCCGATCCTCCGGAAGTGCCGCCACCCTTAAAAAGGTCCATAATATTCTCCAGTCCGCCGCCTGCAAGTACATTTTGAAAACCACTGGTGATGGTTTTGGTGGCATCCGTCAGCACTTCACTGTTTTGTTCATTCGGTATTTCAGGATTTTCCACTACCGTGTCTTTTCCGAAATTCTTTAC
>JAKQJH010000072.1 GCA_029561255.1 Bacteroidota bacterium
ACTGCAAAAACTGGGCAGCAATGTTTCCGTCAGTAGCAGTTTTGACGGCATCACTTTCAGTGTTCAGAGCCTGAAGAAAAATCTGGACAAAACACTCACACTGGTCCAGGAAAAAATGTTTAACCCGAAATTTACCGAAGCGGCCTTCTCCCGTATACAGAAACAACGGTTACAGGGTTTCAAACAAGCCAAGGCCGATCCGGCTTCCGTAGCTGACCAGGTATTCGCCAAAATCAATTATGGTCCCAACAGTATCCTGAGTATGAGCGAAGACGGTACCGAATATACCATCGGCAATCTGAAACTGCAGGATGTTGAAAACTACTATAACAACTATATGACTTCTCTCGGAGCCAAAGTAGTGGTGGTAGGTGACATCAAACAACAGGAGATCCTTCCCAAACTGGCTTTCCTGAATAAGTTGCCTAAGAAAAAAATCAACCTGCCGGATGTAAAAGGGCTGGCCTCCAATGTAGATAAGACCAAAGTTTTCCTGGTGGATATTCCCAAAGCTGCCCAGTCGCAGTTCCGTGTAGGCTATGCCACCGGACTCCGCTACGACGCTACCGGTGATTTTTACAAATCACGCCTGATGAATTATGGCCTTGGTGGCGATTTCAACTCGCGTCTCAATCTGAATCTCCGGGAAGACAAGGGCTGGACCTATGGAGCCCGCAGTTCTTTCAACGCAGATGAATATTCCGGCGATTTTGAATTCAGTTCCGGCATCCGGGCCGATGCCACGGACAGTGCCCTGGTGGAAGTAATGAAGGAACTGAAAAACTACCGGGAAAACGGAATCACCGAACCCGAACTGACTTTCATGAAAAATTCATTGGGACAACGCGATGCCCTGCTCTATGAAACCGGGTTCCAGAAAGCCGGCTTTATCGGTCGCATCCTGGATTATAACTTACCCGCCAATTATATTGACCAGCAGAACAAAATTCTCGCTAACCTGACCAAAAAACAGGTAGATGAAGTAGCAAAAAAATACCTGAACCCCGAAAAAATGAATATCCTGCTTGTTGGTGATAAAGCCAAAATCATGGAAGGCATCAAAAAACTGGGCTATGAAATTGTGGAACTGGATGCAGATGGAAAACCCGTCGAAAAGAAGGGATTTTGAGAATGAGTAATGAATAATCAGTAATGAGTAGCTGGCTGAGCAGAACTACTTTACTGAATAGTTTGAAAAACGAAAACAAAGAGCAAAAAAAAGAGCCCTCCGATAATCGGAGGGCTCTTTTTTTATCAGACTGTTCGATCAGCTACTCATTACTCATTATTCATTACTCATTGCTCATTGCTTCGCCGGCGACGGCTTCATTTTCCCCAACCACACTTTTTTTCCTTGCAGCGCCCGTCCGAGATACATGATCCCGACAAAGATGAAGAAGAAGGGTCCGGCAAATCCGAGTAAGGCGATATATTTTGTTCCGTAGAATTTACCCATCGGGCGTTTCAGCCTTTCCGCCATCAGGTACATACTGGGCACCATGATCAGGGTCAGGAAGAAGGAGAAGATCAGTCCGAAGATGATCGTCCAGGCCAGCGGTCCCCAGAACACCACGCTATCCCCACC
>JAKQJH010000073.1 GCA_029561255.1 Bacteroidota bacterium
ACTGCAAAAACTGGGCAGCAATGTTTCCGTCAGTAGCAGTTTTGACGGCATCACTTTCAGTGTTCAGAGCCTGAAGAAAAATCTGGACAAAACACTCACACTGGTCCAGGAAAAAATGTTTAACCCGAAATTTACCGAAGCAGCCTTCTCCAGAATCCAGAAACAACGCTTACAGGGTTTCAAACAGGCGAAAGCCGATCCGGCCGCCGTGGCTGATCTGGTTTTTGCCAAAATCAATTATGGCGCTAACAGTATCCTGAGTATGAGTGAAGATGGCACAGAGTATACCATTGGCAATCTGAAACTGCAGGATATTGAAAACTACTACAACAACTATATGACTTCTCTCGGAGCCAAAGTAGTGGTGGTAGGTGATATCAAACAACAGGAGATCCTTCCCAAACTGGCCTTTCTCAATAAACTGCCAAAGAAAAAAATCAATATGCCGGATTTAAAAGGTCTGGCCTCTAACGTAGATAAGACCAAAGTATTCCTGGTAGATATTCCCAAAGCAGCTCAATCTCAGTTCCGGGTGGGTTATGCTACCGGCCTGCGTTACGATGCTACGGGTGATTTCTACAAATCAAGACTGATGAATTATGGCCTTGGTGGTGATTTCAACTCCCGCCTCAATCTGAATCTTCGGGAAGATAAGGGCTGGACCTATGGCGCACGCAGTTCATTTACAGCTGATGAGTATACCGGGGATTTTGAATTCAGTTCCGGTATCCGGGCCGATGCCACGGACAGCGCCCTGGTGGAAGTGATGAAGGAAATCAGGAACTACCGGGAGAATGGAATCACAGAGCCTGAACTGACTTTCATGAAGAATTCACTGGGACAACGTGATGCCCTGCTTTATGAAACCGGTATCCAGAAAGCAGGCTTCATTGGTCGCATCCTGGATTATAATCTGCCGGCTAACTACATTGATCAGCAAAATAAGATCCTCGCTAACCTGACCAAAAAGCAGGTGGATGAAGTAGCAAAAAAATACCTGAACCCTGATAAAATGAATATCCTGCTTGTAGGGGATAAAGCGAAAATCATGGAAGGAATCAAAAAACTGGGCTATGAAGTAGTGGAACTGGATGCAGACGGAAAGCCCATCGAAAAGAAGGGATTCTGATAATGAGTGGTGAGTAGTGAGTGGTGAGTGACTGAACAAGCAGGTACCTAAATTAAAGGAGGCTGTCTCAAAAGAGGCAGCCTTTTTTTATTTTCAGTTTTTTGGGTGGGTTTATGCACAATTTGGCTGTATAAAATGGGGTTGCATTACAGGATTTTCGTGATTAATTTTTAGTCACAATTTTAGTTATGGCACGACC
>JAKQJH010000077.1 GCA_029561255.1 Bacteroidota bacterium
GAATTCTTCCCCATATGTTAAGAAAAAAGTGGTGGTGTACGGCGGTGGTAAACTGGCTTTATATCTCTCCCGTATGATCAAGCGCTTCGGTTCTGAAGTATCCGTTTATTTTCCCGGGGATAAAAAAATGATGCCGGCTTATGATTACGAAACCGAAGATGCCCTGGCAGAAGGTGTGGATGTGCAGTTGTTCCGCAGCATCAGTAAAATTGAGAGAAATAAAATCACCCTGGAAAAAACAAAAGTGGAGAAAGGGAAAGTGGTAGGAACCGGTGAGTTTGAAACCGTCGATGCCGATGTGCTGATCAACGCCAATAAGCAGGAATCCGATACCGGATTCCTCCGTTCCGCTACTGGTATAAAAGTAAACGATGATGGTACTGTGGGGATCGATGGACTCCGGATGACCGGTCATGAAGGAATTTTCGCAGGCGGCGATATGCTACCTGGTGAAAACAGAAGCACCACCATTGCCATCGGACATGGTAAGAAAGCCGCTAAATATATGCATGGTTTCCTGATGCAGGATCCTTACCAGAAACCTGATAAGCATCCGACTGCCGGGTTCCGGAAACTGCATATGTGGTATAAAACGGATGCCCCGCAGAAAGAACAGGATAAACTGGCTCCTGCTGTGGCCGTGAAAAGTTTTGACGAAGTGATCAGTGGCCTCTCAGAAAAAGAAGCCCGCTTTGAAGCACAACGCTGCCTGAGTTGTGGAAACTGTTTTGAATGTGATGGTTGTTTTGGTGCTTGTCCTGAAGATGCCATCATCAAATTAGGCAAGGGGAACCGGTATAAGTTCAATTACAATGCCTGCACTGGTTGTGCGGTTTGTTATGAGCAATGTCCCTGTCATGCAATAGATATGATTTCTGAACCTGTTAATTCTACTACAGATGTCAAATAAAAATAAGTCAGTCGCCACCATTGATGGCAATGAAGCCGCGGCCTATGTGGCCTACCGCATCAACGAGGTTTGTGCGATTTATCCCATTACGCCTTCTTCCAATATGGCGGAACTGGCCGATGAATGGGCAGCTAAAGGAACAAAAAACATCTGGGGTAACGTTCCCGATGTAATTGAAATGCAGAGTGAAGGTGGTGCCGCAGGAACGGTACACGGCGCCCTGCAGACCGGTTCACTGACCACTACGTTTACCGCTTCCCAGGGTTTGATGCTGATGCTGCCCAATATGTATAAGATTGCCGGTGAATTAACCGCCACCGTTTTCCACGTGGCAGCCCGTTCATTGGCCGCACAGGGTCTATCCATCTTTGGTGATCACCAGGATGTGATGGCCGCCCGTACCACCGGCTTTGCCATGCTGGGATCCGCCAGTGTTCAGGAAGCCCATGACTTTGCGCTTATCTCCCAGGTGGCTTCCCTGAAATCAAGAATTCCCTTTGTGCACTTTTTTGACGGGTTCCGTACTTCACACGAAGTAAATAAACTGGAACTGCTGAGTGATGATCAGATCCGGTCCATGGTGCCCGATGACCTGGTGATTGCCCATCGTGGACGGGGGTTGAATCCGGATCATCCTTTTATACGTGGTACGGCCCAGAATCCCGATGTGTATTTCCAGGGTCGCGAAACCGTGAATACCTTTTATAATAATACACCGGGTATTGTACAGGACGTGATGGATGACTTCGCCAAAATGACCGGACGTAAATACCAGTTATTTGAATACAGCGGAGCCGCAGATGCAGAACGCGTGGTGATTGTGATGGGTTCCGGTGGTGAGACCGTCATTGAAACTGTCAAAGCGCTGCAGAAAGCCGGTGAGAAAGTCGGGGTACTGCATGTACGTCTCTTCCGTCCGTTCTCCATGGATCATTTTGTAAAAGCCATCCCGGCCAGCACAAAGATCATTGCTGTACTGGATCGTACCAAGGAATCCGGGGCAGCTGGTGAACCGATGTACCAGGATGTACTGGCCTCTATGGTCGAAGCCTTCCAGCTGGGAAAAATTAAAACGTTACCGAGAATCGTTGGCGGCCGTTACGGACTTTCTTCCAAAGAATTTACCCCGGCCATGGTGAAAGCAGTATATGATGAATTGAAAAAAGATAATCCGAAGAATGGTTTCACGGTTGGAATTAATGATGACGTAACCTTTACCAGTCTTGAATTTGATCCGGAATATAAACTGGATGAATCAGCCTGGAGACAGGGACTTTTCTTTGGCCTTGGTGCGGATGGTACCGTTGGTGCCAATAAGAACACCATTAAGATTATCGGGGAGAATACGGATCTGTTTGCCCAGGGATATTTTGTGTATGACTCCAAAAAGTCCGGAGCCCGTACCGTTTCTCACCTGCGCTTCGGTCCTGAACCGATCCGCGCGCCTTACCTGATTTCCAAAGCCGACTTTATAGCTTGTCACCAGTTCAATTTTGTGGAGAAAGTGGAAATGCTGGAGTTTGCCAGCACCGGAGCTACCTTCCTGTTGAACAGTCCTTTTGATAAGGATGAAGTATGGAGCAAATTGCCCGGTCAGGTACAACAGCAGATTATCGATAAAAAAATCACCGTATATGTGATTGATGCCACTACCGTTGCCCGCGAAACGGGTATGAGTGGCCGTATCAATACGATCATGCAGACCTGTTATTTCGCCTTGTCTGGTGTACTGCCGAAAGACGATGCGATTAAGCAGATCAAGAAAGCGATTGAGAAAACATATTTCAAAAAAGGTCCGAAAGTAATCGAGCAGAACTTCAAGGCCGTGGATGCCACACTGGCGCACCTGTATCAGGTGGAGATTCCGGCTAAAGCATCCTCTGCCATGGTTGAACTGCTGACCGTTTCGGATAAAGCACCTGCTTTTGTACAAGATGTGACCGCTATGATGATGTCGGGCCACGGGGATGATATTCCGGTGAGTAAAATGACCATTGACGGAACCTATCCGAGCGGGACCACACAATGGGAAAAGAGAAATGTGTCCGACCTGGTGCCGTTGTGGGAACCGGATCTTTGTATCCAGTGTGGTAACTGTGCTTATGTATGTCCGCATAGTTGTATCCGTGCCAAGTTTTATCATGAGAACCATTTAGAAAAAGCACCGGAAGGATTTAAATCCGCCCCGATCAATGCGAGAGGTTTCCCGGAAACCAAATACACCCTCCAGGTTTATATAGAAGATTGTACAGGATGTAATTTATGTGTGGAGGTTTGTCCGGCTACTGAGCCAACCAACCGTGCCCGTAAAGCCATCAACCTGGTGGATAAAGATCCGATTCTTAAACAGGAGCAGAAAAGTATTGAGTTCTTTGAGAACGTGCCCTGGAATGACCGGTCAAAAATTGATTTCTCCACCGTTCATGGTGCCCAGTTTCTGGAACCCCTGTTCGAATTCTCCGGTGCCTGTGCCGGTTGTGGGGAGACACCTTACCTGAAACTGTTGTCCCAATTATTCGGAGACCGTTTACTTGTTGCGAATGCAACGGGTTGCTCTTCTATCTATGGCGGTAACCTGCCTACCACCCCGTGGGCGGTAAATAAAGAAGGACGCGGACCAGCCTGGAGTAACTCGTTGTTTGAAGACAATGCCGAGTTTGGATTGGGTATGCGGATCACGGCTGATAAGCAACTCAGTGTGGCGCATCAATACCTGGATGAACTGAAGGGTGAACTGGGTGAAGGATATGTAAAAGATATTGTGGAAGCGAAACAAACCCTCGAGTCAGAACTGGTGGAACAAAGAGTCCGGGTGGATGATTTAATGGAAAAACTGAGGTCCATTGACAAACCTGCAGCGAAGCATCTGCTTTCAGTGGCGGACCAACTGGTACGTCGCAGTGTATGGCTGATTGGTGGGGACGGATGGGCTTATGATATCGGCTATGGAGGTCTGGACCATGCGCTGGCAAGCGGACGGAACATTAACGTACTCGTCCTTGATACCGAAGTATATTCCAATACGGGAGGTCAGTCTTCCAAGTCAACACCGACAGCGGCTACCGCAAAATTTGCAGCCGGTGGTAAAGCAGGTGGTAAAAAAGACCTGGCGATGCAGGCGATCTCTTACGGTAATGTATATGTGGCAAGGGTGGCTTTTGGCGCCAATCCGCAACAGGCCCTGCTGGCCATGCGGGAAGCAGAAGCGTATGATGGGCCATCATTAATCCTTGCTTACAGCCATTGTATTGCTCACGGGTATGATCTGAAAAACGGACTGGATCAGCAACAAAAAGCGGTTGCCAGTGGTCACTGGCCGCTGTTGCGTTACAACCCGATGCTGCGGAAGAAAAATCAGAATCCGTTTGTGCTGGATTCCACCAGGCCAACGATTACGTTGAAAGACTATACCTATAATGAGCTGAGGTATAAAGTACTCACGATGACAAATCCTGAAGTAGCTGAGCACCTGATGAATCATGCCCAGGACCTGGTCAACCTGAAATGGAAAACCTATGAAGAACTGGCAACGAAGAAAGCCAGTGATTTTGTCCCTATAGGATAAGCCTGTCGCATGTTACATGCCCGGGAAGAATTAAGTAAATCTAAATTGTCCTGAAGTGGCCATAAGCTTCAGGACAATTGTATAAAAAACAAGTATATGACACTCCAATCCACTTACATGGGGCTGAAACTGAATTCACCCATTGTTGTTTCTGCCTGCACTTTGTCCGAACAGCTTGATAATATCGTAAAAATGGAAGATAATGGTGCGGGTGCCGTGGTGATGTTTTCCCTGTTCGAAGAGCAGATAAGGAAGGAAGAAGCAAGGATGAATACCGTTATGTCTGAAACCTCGTATGCATTCCCGGAGGCATTGGATTATTTTCCTGACCTCGATGATTTTAATGTGGGGGTGGATGAATACCTGGAGAATATCCGGAAAGCGAAGGAACGCGTGAATATTCCCATTATTGGCAGCCTGAACGGGATTACGACTGAGGGTTGGATTGATTACTCCAAACAGATCGAACAGGCAGGTGCGGATGGACTGGAAGTGAATATATTCTTTATCCCGGCAGATATAACGATGTCTTCTTCCGAAGTGGAGCATCGTTACCTGAATATCATTGAGGCGATTAAAACGAATGTGAAGATTCCCGTGGCAGTGAAATTAAATCCTTATTTCAGTGCAACAGGTAATATGGCCATGCGTATGAAAAACTCCGGTGCCGATGCCCTGGTATTATTTAACCGGTTTTATCAACCGGATTTTGATATCAATGAGCTGGTGCTCAAAACAGATCTGCATTACAGTGAACCCAGCGAGATCCGTTTGCCGTTGTTATGGATTGCCTTATTATTTGAAAAAGTGAAATTATCACTGGCCGCTACGACCGGGGTGCAAAGTGCAGTGGAAGTGGTCAAATACCTGCTGGCTGGAGCCGATGTGGTGATGACAGCTTCTTCCCTGTATAAGAATGGAATTCGTTACCTGAAAACAATGAATAAGGAACTGCAGGACTGGATGTACATGATGGGCTTTGAAGATATCACTTCATTCAGGGGCAGCATGAGTCAGCAGAATGTATCAGACCCTACTGCTTTTGAAAGAGCCAACTACATCCGGATTCTCGAAGGGATGAAATAAATC
>JAKQJH010000098.1 GCA_029561255.1 Bacteroidota bacterium
ATTATTATATATGCTGATATTGCTTGAAGTATCCCCAGTAGTTACTTTATCCCATTTACGGTAATACCATCCATTGTGATTTACATCAGCCAATGTAATAAGTTGGCCACCCGGCAAATGAATCTTACGGAGATAAAGGGAGCTTTCTTGTATTACATAGTTTGGCGGCAGCAGGTTCTTCCACCTTGAACTAAATAGATTATAGAGCAAATTATTAATAGTATCAGGATTGTCATCACTATACCGTAACCTGTAATTTAGTACCGCCTTTTTATCATACTGATTCCTCAATGTTACCTGGAACCAGTCTCCTTTTTTGAAATGTATGGGAATGTCATCACTGAAATCTGCATTCCCGTTCAGGTCTGGCAAAAACTGTAAACTGTCTTTTCCAAAACCGGTCAACAGATAAAAAACTGAATGCCTGGTCCTTTTTTTCTTCAACCCTGTGAAATAAAGGAAACCCCATGCTGACTTTTGTTGAAAAAAAGAATCTGGAATAGTAAAGGCAAATGCCTTTACATCATTCCGGAGCGTATCCCCTGTCAATAATCTTGGATAAAAAGCCGTATAGCTGCCCGGCCGATCAGGGAAAAAATCTTTTTCTGCCGGGAATTTTTGTACACGCTGCCCCGTATTACATGCGGTAACTGTAAGTATATTTAGTAAAAGGATAAGGTGAATTTTCATTTACTAAATCTAATATTTTTCGGCTGGCTAACCCTTATTTTTGCCTTTTATGTCATTCTCCCAGGTCATAGGACAATCCGCGGTCAAGCAACAACTCGCCGAACTGTTACAACACAACCGGCTGAGCCATGCGTTGTTGTTTCTGGGAAAGGAAGGCAGCGGTGCCCTGCCTTTAGCTTTGGCATTTGCACAATATGTGGTTTGTGAGAAAGCTAATCCTAAAAAAGTAGTTGCTGCGGGACCCTCACTCTTTGGAGAGCCGGAAGTCGACAGTACGCAGCCCGCAGTTGGCACTCACCACTCACCACTCACCACTGACTCTTGTGGTGTATGTTCCGCCTGCCTGAAAGCGCAACAATTTGTCCATCCGGATATTCATTACTCCTATCCTACCGTGACCAAAAAGGCCGGAGAGAAACCGATTGCCACAGATTTTATTACGGAATGGCGGGAGTTTATTAAACTCAATCCTTACGGCAATCTTTTTGACTGGATCGAAATGATCAAGGAAAAGGAAAACAGCCAGGGAAAGATCACGGCACGGGAATGTGATGAGATCATCAAGAAACTCAGTCTGAAAAGTTTTGAGAGTGAATACAAGATCCTGGTGATGTGGATGCCGGAGGAACTGGACAAGGAAGGAAACAAACTTTTAAAGATCATTGAAGAACCCCCGCCCAATACCTTATTTATCCTGGTAGCCGAAAACGAAGAACTGGTACTGCCCACCATCCTGAGCCGCTGCCAGCTGGTAAAAGTGCCGGCCCTGGATAACAGTGATATCGAGGAAGCCCTGATCAGCCGGAACAAAACCGAGCCCGCCATTGCCCGCCAGGTAGCCGGCGTAAGTGAAGGAAACTACCGGGAAGCCCTGCAACTGGTGCAACATGCCGAAGAAGACTGGCTGGTCCTGTTAAGGGAATGGCTGAATGCGATTCTGAAAGGTGGTCCGGTGGCCCAGACCAAATGGGTAGAGGAAGTCAGCCGGTTGGGAAGGGAAAAGCAAAAGCAGTTCCTCCGTTATTTTAACCACCAGCTCGAACAGGCCATCCATTACCGTATCCGGGGCGAGGCATTGAATATCGGGGAAAAGGAAAAGGATTTTGCTGTCCGGCTCAATAAATTCGCTTCTATCGAACAACAGGAAGCCATTATTGAGGAGCTGGACCGGGCCAGTTATTATATAGAAAGGAATGCCCATGGCAAAATGCTCTTCCACGCCCTGACCATTAAACTATACCATATTATTCAGGATAAGGTTGTATTTTTGATGGAGTGAGG